>CAZVKP010000069.1:0-10683 GCA_964627635.1 uncultured Calditrichaceae bacterium
GGAGGATAAATGAGCATTTTGCATCGACAATCTGATGCAGATCGATACGCAGATCATCCTGATCTAAATCAAAAAATAAGTCGGGATGAATTGATAATAAAGCTTCAGGGGAAACAGGGTGAGGTCCAGGAAGGGATTGATTTAGAGCTTAATGATAAGTTTTATTCTTCACTGCCGTTTTTTAGTAAACTATCTGCAAAAAATGCTTTAGCGATAGATATCGGGACAGATCGGCTCTACTATTCAGTTGTCAAAAAGCACAAAGGCAACATCCAAGTTAAGAAATGGGGTGTGGAGGAGCTACCGAGTGACGAAGTTGATCGATACCGATCTATTGAAATTGCACTTAAATACGTGCAAAGCAATGTTTATCGCAATGGGATGTCGGTGTTTGTTGGATTTTTCTCTCCGGATATTAATATTCGTCAAATTGTATTACCCAAATTAAAAACTTCGGAATTAAAAAAGTCGATTCAATATAAAAACAAGACAGATTTGCCCAACTATACAGAGGATTTCATTTGGGATTATCAAATTTTAGAGACATTTGTTGAAAATGATGCAGAAAAGGTTCGCGTGTTGGTAACAGTGGTGCCATCTGATATTATTGATATCCATCTGGATCTTCTGAAACGGGCAGGATTAAAACCGGATAGACTGATTCCCAGACCATTTGCTTTACTTTCACTGTACAATCGTGTGGTTAATCACTTTGGAAATGATGTGTTAATTGATATCGGTACCGATTCCACTCAAATTTGTTTTATTATCGATGGTAAACTGCGTTTTGTCCGGAATTTTGCCATTGGGTCTAATAACCTAAAAAAAGCCATTGTGAACGGTAATGGGGCAAATAACGGAGATGGTTATAATGAAGATCTGGATACGGCTGAGATGATTGAGAGCGAGCGAACAGATCCCGAAGATGAGGGACAAAATATACGAGACCGGCTGCTCAAAAAAGTTCAGAAATTGAAAACAAAACAAAATCCTTTGCTTCAGGTGCTGTTGAGTGAAATTTTGAGATCACTGGAGTATTTTCGTGGCTCGAAGAATGAATATCCAATCTCCAAAGTCTTTCTATCCGGTTCCGGTTTAAATATAGAATCTGTTTTTCCCTTCTTAAAAAATCGGATTAACTATCCGCTTTTGTTGTTATCTCCCAAATTTTCATCAAAATCCGATTTGGCAATAGAATATGCTGAATTCTCCGCGAGTGTGGGGATTGGTTTGATATCGGACAGGAAATTTGATGTCCTACCTGAAGAGTTTCGGACTAAAGAGTTATTTAAAAACTTGAATGCATTAATTGTAGTTCTCATGATATTCAGTTGGGCGTTTTTTGGTTATCATACATATCTCAAAACAGAACAACTTCGTCAAAACAACGCTCAGATAATGCAGATTGAACAACAGTATGACCGACTCAATCCGGTGGAGCAAGTATATCAGGATATTCTGGCACAGATTAGTACAGTTGAACGGGAAAAGATAAAATTATTGACACCGGTAAAAGCGAATCCTCAATTAATTGAAGTTATGAAGCTATTCAGTAACGAAACGCCTCAGGAAATTCGGCTTACATCGTTGGAATTTAGCAGATATACTTCACCTAAGACAAACACAGGTCGTAATAAAAACAGTGAGGGAGCAGAAAATTTTCGTTACCACATCAATATTGCCGGGCGGATAACGGGAGACTATCTGATGGGGGATGTTATGCTGATCAATTTCATCAACCATTTGGACGATCTGCAATATTTTAAAAAAATCAGATTGGTTAATAAACGAAAACAGGCAGATAAACAAAGATTTGAATTTCAACTTGAAACCTATTTGTAAGGGGTAGTTTGTGCAAGCACAAAAATGGTTCATTATTCTGATATCCATATTCGTAGTATCCAGTGTTGCCTGGTATTTGATGTTTTATGAACCGCTTGGGTCGGAAATTCAGAAAACCGAAAATAAGTTGTCGGCTTTAAATCAGCAAATGCGGAATGTTCGCCAGGCGGAACGAAAATTGGATCATGTTGAGCAAAAACTGGAGAAATCCAAGGAGGAGCTGTCTCAAATTAAATCGCGATTCGTAAACCGGGATAATTTGTCTTATGTGACAAAAAAATTACGAGAGATGGCATTAAAATACAACTTAGAAATTGAGGATTTCAGCCCGGTTTTGGACTCTTATTTTGAAGAGAGTGGGAACGACCGGGTAAAAGCACTGCCAATTGCGCTTACTGTAATCGGAAGATATCTGGATATTGGGAAATATATTCAGAATTTGGAGCAATTGGATTTTTATCTGATTCCTATGGAAATAAATATTGATAAAAAAGTTTTTGAGAAGAACGATCTCTCAGCAACCATAACCTGCAACCTTTATACCTGGAATCGATAGGAGACAGAATGAGCCAAATGACCAAAAGCCAAAAAAGAATAGTGGTGGTATTGCTTATCGTGCTGGGATATGCTGTCTTCGATATTGTGAAAAATTGGGAAACATACAAAGGATTTTATACGGGGACATCAAAAAAACAATCGACCAAAAAATCAAGTGTGGTAAGTAAAAAACAACCAACATTTGATACTAAAAAAGAAAATTATACCAGTGATTGGGGTAAAGATCCATTTTATGTAAAATCTCAAAAAAAGCAGGTGCGGAGAACCAACTATCGTAGAACCGTGAATCTCTATTTAAAAGCGATTAGTTTTGCCGGAGGAAATTCGGTTGCGATGATAAATAATCGTATCCTTAAAAAGGGAGATTCAATTGCAGGTTATCAAGTTGTGAAAATTGAGCCGGAGCGTGTGATTTTAAGAAAAGGAAGTCGCACCAGAGTCTTATCGCTCAAATAAATAGAAGGAGTTTTTGAATGAAAATCTTGAACCGGATATTGATCATATCGCTTGTTGCTATTTGGTCTGTCTATGGACAAACAGACTTAGCTGAAAAACTTTCGAAGAAAATCAGTGCAAATTTCCAAAGAACGGCGCTCACAGATGTACTTAGAATATTATCATCACAAAACAATCTAAACTTGGTGGTGGGGGACGGTGTCTCTGGCAGAGTTACAATTCAATTGACCGATGTTTTGTTGAAAGATGCGTTGAACACCATATTGAAATCCCATGGTTGTCATTATGTAGTAAAAAGCGATATTTTACTGGTTAAATCCTTTTCCGAAGAGGTTAACGGAGAGTTAGAAAGCCGGGTGATTAAGCTGAAATATGTGGATGGATTGGATATAAAGAGTACTCTGGAACCGCTTCTCTCAAAAAAGGGAAAAATTGAAGCATTGCTTGCAGAGAAAGAACAGGATGAGTTCAAAAGGCGATCGAATTTGGTTGTTGTCACCGATGTCTGGGAAAATGTTCGGGCAATTGAACAATCCGTTCAAGAAATGGATGTGCAACCAAAGCAGCTCCAAATTGAGGTGAAATTGGTCGAGACGCTGGTGGGAGAAAATAAAAAAGTTGGACTTAATTGGCCCAAAAAGGTGTCGACCAATGTGACGGGCGGTGAAGTGACTGCTCCCATAACCAAATCAACCTCCAGTCAGCAACAACAGCAACGGCGTTTGTCCGGTTGGTATGAATTGCCAGATATACACGACAATCTTACATTGGGAGTTTTAACGGTGGATGAATTGCAGGCCACTCTTGAACTGCTTGCACAGGATAATAACAGTAAGCTGGTATCCAATCCCAAACTTACCACCTTGAATAATAAGAGAGCGATTATCGACGTTGGAACATCAATCCCGGTACCGGAGGTTTCGCGCGGAATTTCAGGCGATTTAATTTCCTATAAAGAAAAACAAGTCGGAATGTATTTGGAGGTTATCCCCCGTATTAATGGTACTGGTATTGTTACATTAACTGTTCATCCGATTATGGAAGAAATTATCGGATATACCGGGCCCTCAGATTTTCCGCAGCCCATTACATCCCGACGGGAGGTGACCACCGAGGTAACAGTTAGAAAAGGGGAGAGTCTTGCCATCGGCGGATTGCTTAAAGAGACAGAAAGTAAAAATGTGGAAAAGTTGTGGTTGCTGGGAGATATTCCGCTTTTGGGTCATTTGTTCCGTCATACCACAACCCGCAAAGAAAAAACAGACTTGCTGATATTTATAACACCAAAGGTTTTGGGAGAAGAATAGAAATTGACACTCGATACGATGAAAAAAGGTTTAATTAAAGAAATTTTAGAATTTGCGGTTAACAATAACGCATCGGATGTTCATTTTAGCAGCAATTCGCAACCCATGTTGCGTATCAGCGGAGAATTTAAAAAAGTGGATATCCCGCCCATTGAAGATGGGACTTTACGTGAAGAACTTACCGGATTACTTAATGAATTCCAGAAAAGAACCTTTAAAGATTTCCATGAAGTGGATTTTGCGATGACGGTTAAAGATGTTGCCCGTTTCCGGATTAATTTGTATGAACACTTTTTTGGGATTGCCGGTGCATTTCGAATATTCCCCGAAGATATCCGCTCAATTGATGACCTTAAAATTCCATCGATTGTAAAACGCTTTATTCAGCGGAGAAAGGGGTTGATTTTGGTGACCGGACCTACCGGCAGCGGAAAATCAACCACACTTGCGGCATTGGTGAACGAAATTAATCATAATCGGCGGGAGCATATAATTACCATAGAAGATCCCGCGGAGTATATTCATCAACCGCTCAAATGTTTGATTCATCAACGGGAATTGGAACTTCATACTAAAAGTTTTGCCAATGCACTTCGGAATTGTCTTCGGGAAGATCCGGATGTTATTCTGGTGGGGGAAATGCGGGATATTGAAACCATTACCCTGGCGCTTCACGCTGCGGAAACCGGTCACCTGGTGTTATCCACACTGCATACCAATTCATCCGCAGAGTCCATCGATAGAATTGTGGATGTTTTTCCAGCGGAGAGACAACAGCAAATCCGGGTAATGTTAGCAAATACCTTAGTTGGTGTTATTGCACAACGGTTAGTCCCGATGGCATTTAAGAACGATCGGATTGCTTTAATGGAGGTTTTGGTTGCAACCCCTGCTGTTCAAAATTTAATAAGGGAAGGCAAATCTTATCAGATTCCCACTACAGTTCAAACCGGGGCCGATTTCGGTATGCTCACATTTGAACGATCTTTTGAAAAATTGCGCCAAAATAATCTAATTTCACCACAGTTGAAAATAAGCGATTTCGTATAAATTTTTGGAGGTGTTGTGAAAAGAAATCTATTTATACTACTAATAATTTTAATTGCTTTCATTGCGTGTGAGAATACCACTCAGTCAGACAAAGATGTGGCAATATTGGAAGGAACAGTATATGGTCTTGATCAAAACAATCAATTGACCCCGCTGGAAAATGCGTTGGTTACCGTGGTTGATTTTTTTGAGCAGACCAAAACCAGTATAAACGGTGAATATAAACTTCGTTTGGAATTGGATAATGTGACTGAACAAGAACAGTTAAAATTAGAGGTCAGCAAAGCAGGATATCAAAAAGGTTCGGCCGATATTGTTGCCAGGAAAGGAGAATCGGTTCAGGTGCCGGATATTACAATGTATAGTATGGTGAGCGACACGTCCGACGATGACGACGCTGATACCACCGGCGTTTCCGGTCCCGGAGACCATATTGAGATCGTGGGATCGCATGTGCAGCATGTTTATGTGCTGGGTTCCGGATTGAGGGAAACTGCCAGAATTGATTTTGCTGTAAAGGATGCACAGGGTGTGCCTGTTGATGAGAATCACCGGGTAAAGGTTCGTTTTAAAGTATTTCGTGGACCGGATGGTGGTGAATATGTAAATCCGGATACCATGACCACCAATAAAGGATTTGTACATACGGTTCTGAATAGCGGTATTGTTTCCGGACCGGTTCAGGTACAGGCAACCGCTACCGTTGACGGCAGAACCATCTCAGCTGCGCCTGTGAGGCTGGCAATATATGGTGGTTTACCGGACCGCGATCACTTCAGTCTGGCAGCCGACATCCTTAATATTGCCGGTTTGAAATATTCCGGATTAATCGATAAGATAACGGCTTATGTTGGGGATAAGTATAGTAATCCGGTTGCCCCAGGCACAGTGGTATATTTTTCCAGTGATTATGGCATTGTTCAGGGGAGTGCCGAAACCGATAAAATGGGAAGGGCAACTGTAGAATTTATGTCTGCTTCACCCAGGCCGCCTTCTCCATCGAATGATGCATTTGTTCACATTACGGGTTGGACTTACAGCGATACCCTGGAAGAAAATAATATTACCAGTGATACACGTGTTTTGCTCACAGACAATACCGCTCCCATTCAATTCACCCCATCATCTTTCAATTATGGTTCCGGTAACACCCCTGTGAATTTTGAATATGTTGTCAATGATGTGTGGGGCAGGCCTTTGGTGGGAGACAGTAAAGTAAGTGTAACAGCAACCGAAGGTGAGTTATATGGCGATACGGACGTCACGATAGAGGATACCCAAATTGGCGGACCGGGCACAACTCAATTCAATTTTACCTGGACACCCGGAGATAGCCTGGATGCACCACAGGTCCATTTAAATATAAAAGTAACCACCCCGCAAAACGGAAACGGTTATCAGTCAGTTACGGTGGTTGGAAATAAAGAATAGTTCTACCTCCCCATAAACCTACCTCTGCTTCCAGAAGCCCCTGAACGTTATAAATTTGGGGGCTTCTTTTTTACATGAATATATGGGACTTTACGAAAGAATTGTGGTAAATTTTGATGGGATTGATTAATCTTTATAATTGCTGATTATTCTGAAGTGTAAATGGGGTGATTTAAGTTAAACTTCAGACGATTTTTTACATTGGCAAATTATGTAGGTTTTAATATTTAAAGATGTTGAAAACATCTTTTAAAAATAGTAAGAACATTATAGAGGTTCAACATTTCTTAATTTCAGGAATCCTGACTTAGTGGTTAATTTAAAGTCATCAAAAGCGTATTTTCGTAAATTCAAATAGTCCCGATTTTATTGCCTATCTTAGCCGAGGCTGATGCAGCAGAAAAGTGAGACAGAAAACCGTTGAAACGGTTTTGGGTAGATTTAGTTAAGTTTTCATTAACACCGGGCTTAAGCCCGGTGTTAATGGAAACCACCTTTCTACCACCGAACCGTTTTAACGGTTTCTTCAAAATTTTATCTCAGTGGCTTACAAAGACAACCGTATATTACGACTAAGTCAGGAGTTCTGAATTTGGAATTTTGAATATTTTTTCTTTGGTTTATTAAATTTCACAATGTCTCTTAGTTTGGAAAAAGTAATAAATTTATGAGTAAAATCAAGTAGCTATATTGAGATTAGCGCCGTTTTAATTATACTTGCTCAGGAGATATTTTCTTGATCTCAAGAAATGTTTCGCCTGTCGTCTGATTAAGTTTTCGGAAGCGTAATAATCCATATCCAATGTCTGTTTTATAAAAGATGCCACCCTGCCAAAATAAACGGCTTTCATAGCCTCAATTAGATTTTGATTCAAATTTGTTTTTTCGTAAGCATAAAGGAGGTCATACACAGATTTTGTCCAGAGGTCAGCGCCAATATTCAATTTTCCGGAGTTAAACATTGGTGCTAATTTATTAAATATACTCGGAGTTAAGTGTTCTAAAAGAAGCTGTTGATTTTGCCGGAACTCTTCGGTTGCTCTTGCTTTAATGCTTTTATAGTCCACACTTAATCCCTGGGGGGTTGTCAGTTCATGATTGCCAAATAATTGAAGTCGTTCAATTTTAGATTTCTTAAGCCACTCAGTTTTACATGACAATAGAGTGTTGAATAAAGTGCCAACCACTTGAGTAAACATCGGCCCCAGTTTGGGAGCGCTTGGTTTATGGATTTTAGCTCCAAGTGCCACTTGCCCAATTTTAAATCCCCCGGTTATGGCATGAAGACTCATGAAGATGTCTATACCATATTGTCGTGTGGTTTGGTACCAATTTTGTTTAAGATAATATTGACCCAGTCTGCCAGAAAATGCAAAATCTCCACCGATGGGCTGGCGAATATCCTTTCTTAACAATCCGTAAAGTAATGGATAACAAATATTGTTGGTAATAGTACCGTCATATTCATTCCGTGAATAGAGTGGTGTTATATAGTCGTGGTTGTCATTTAAGATTGGCGATGCCAAATCTCTTATCCATTCCGGTGTGATACTCATCAAATCTGCATCTACCACAACCACCGCTTTAGCATTTAAGTCCCGAGCTTCATTGAATAAATTGAAGAAATTGTTTCCTTTGCCCTTTACACCCGGTTCTGTTGAGAGATAAACTTTGGGAATGGTATTTACGGAGTTTAAAAATGCGTCTCGTGTATGATCCGGAGAATTGTTATCGCAATTTATTATCACACTTTTATAATCGGGAAAATACTGCCGCAAGCCCCGGTTGCATTGTTCTACAACAAAGGATATATTATCTGCTTCGTTATAAGAAGGAATACCAACAATTATATCGGTGGAATGCACATCGTGCGGATTAACCTTTTCCATAAGGTAAGCTCCTTTCCTGGAATATTATTACCACATAACTCGATAAAACATAATACTTTAAATACAAATCTATATGATGCATAATTTATGCCATTTTCAAAGTTGATACTTAGTAACTTAAACTTAGAAATACCAAAAGATAAAGATTGCAGTTTCATCATTTTAAAATATGTTACTGTTGAATTAAAAATCACTGTTTAAAATTCAAACAAAAAATCTTTGTTTTGTGTGTAACAAAATCAAAATTTTTACGAATATATTTAGAGTATTAATTATGTCTCCTCCTACATACCCCATAGCCCCAGGAGTCGGTTACTTCAACCGGCTCTTTTTTTTGCCCAAAATAAAAGCAATACATAAAAAATATCAGGGAATAAGAATTGAAAAGATGTTAGTTAGCTCAAAAATTCCTTAAATTGATTTTTGTAGTTATAATGGTGTGCCATAAATTCGATAAGTTTTATAAGGATCTCCACCCAATAATTTAGCAGAACGATTCATCAATTCATTATCTTCCAATATCCATGACATCTCAGCGCGATAATAACCGTTTTGAACGCCACGTTCAAATGTTTCCAAATAAAATATTCCCCCAATGCCTGACTGCTGGTACTTTTGGACAACTCCAAGCGTAATTACCCGCAGGCTGGATATTTTCTTCCTATAGCGTAGAAATTTTAGCCAACCGGTGGGAAAAAGTTTGCCATTCCTGATTTTCGCAAATACTTCATTGTAATCCGGAAGCGCCAGTGAAAATCCCACAGGTTCATCTTTAACTTCGGCAACCAATACTACTCTGGGGTCTATAATTTTTTTAAAATCGGCAGCGATGAAATCAAACTCTTCCGGTGTCATGGGCACAAAACCCCAATTTTTTGCCCAGGCATTATTGTAAACGTGTCTCACCTTTTCAAGCTCTTCATCAAAATTGTTTATGTCAATTGTTCGAATTCTAACACCCACTTTTTCTTTGGTACTTTTTGCCACTTGTTTCAATTTATCACTAATATTAATCTGGTCTTTATCGATGTGATACGCTAACAGGTCTTTCTCTTTCTCATAATTTAAATGATTCATTATGTCCTTGTAATATGGTGGATTATGAGGCATCATAAAAAAAGGTGGGGTATCGAAACCATCTACTAAAAAACCAATTTCATCATTTGTGGAAGGATTCATCGGTCCGATCATCCGGTCTTTTCCTTTGTCTTTTAGCCAGTTTTTGGCAGTGTTTAACAAAACCTCAAAAACCTGGGGATCATTTACACCCTCAAGAAAACCAAAGAAACCTGTATTATCCTCATGAAAATCATTATGCATTTGATTGGTAATGGCTGCAATTCTCCCGACTAATTTACTGTTTTTATAAGCCAGAAAATACGCTGCTTCAGCATGTTTAAAGAATGGATTTTTCTCTTTGTTTAAAACCTTTAAGCGGTCAACTATAAGGGGTGGTACCCAATTGGGATCTGATTTGTTAATTTCCCATACGAATCGAATAAACTTTAATAAATCACTGTGATTCTCAACCGGTTTAATTTCGATCTGGCTCATAATTAATTTTCCTCATTATATCAGCAAATAGAGTATACAAGAATCGGGAGTGAGAATTTGACATTTCCGGATTCTAAATAATTTCCATTTTTTTACCGATTTTTTTAACAATATCTAAAACCACATCTAAATCTTCATCCGTGTGTGTTGCCATATATGAAGTCCGCATGAGTGCCTTATCGGGAGGAACTGCAGGACTGATCACGGGATTTGCATATACCCCGGCATCAAAAAGCGCTTTCCAAAATTGGAAAGTTTTATCGTCATTGCCAATAATAAGTGGAATAATGGGTGTTTGAGAGTCGCCGGTATTGTATCCCATATCCTCAAACTCTTTCTTCATCTTCTTCCCGATATTTTGCAGATGATGAACAATTTGGGGTTCTTCTTTAATTATTTCTAACGTTTTTAGTACAGCCGCAATATTAGCCGGAGGCATACTGGCACTAAAAATAAGTGGTCTGGCAAAATGCTTGATGTAATGTACTACCTCGGATTTTCCGGCTATAAAACCACCAAGAGACGCAAAAGATTTACTGAAGGTACACATCACCAAATCCACTTCGTCCCAAATATTGAAATGTTCCTGAGTCCCC
>CAZVKP010000070.1:0-10654 GCA_964627635.1 uncultured Calditrichaceae bacterium
AATTGTTAACCAAAAGGAGCGATTATGACTGAACTACAAAAGCATCTTTATTTGATCTTATACCCAAATGAGGCACTGGTAGGGTCTCAATTATCTCCCGGTGAATTTGGCAGACACTACGCAGTCGGTAGTCCGAAACATTTTTCGGGCAAAGTGGTTTTTGCCGAAGTTGATATAAATTTTCGAAATGATTATTTTAAAATAGATGATTATTTAAAAAATACTGATTCCGGTGTTCCGGGGATTCCCAAAAAGACCAAATTCATCAAGTCTTATCGGGTAATGGAGCACATCGATTTGGATGCCTTGAAAAATTTGTATCTTGTGACGGTTGACGGATATGTTTTAGAATTGAACAAATCGCAGGATTTTGCCCGTTTTCACCAGGAAAAAAGAATTCGAATTTATCAGGAAATTTGTCCGCTGCAAGTGTTGGTGGCCTCTAATCTGGGTCCCATTCGTTTTAGTGAATACATCACAGCAGAAACTGAGTCTAAAGGTGCACCAAAAATTTTCTTCACACAGTATAATATCCATATTGAAGATGTATTAAAACACAAAGAAGCAAAACCACTTCCGACTTCTCCATTACCCAATGTCAATCCTACCAATTTAAATGTTGCGTTAATGGAACTGGCTGGTGATTCTACCAAGCGAACCAAGACCATCAGTCTGAATGAAATATTCGAACAGATATCATATTCAAAAATCAAACACGGGTTCTGGCTGGCAGATAGTAACCAGGCAATTTTTTATCCGTTACCGGATATGCATGAATTGGAAGAAAAACACTATTATTGGTGGCGGAGTGTATATAAGTAGTAAAAAAGAAAACATTATACAAGTAATTAATAAGCCCGAATGCAGTTAAGTATTCGGGCTTATTGTTTGAAAAGTTCTTAAAAATATATTGTTATTTTCTCTGTGAATTTACAGGCCGCCGGTAATTGTAACAGTTGTAAGAGCAGTGCCAACATTGCCGAATACATCAAATGCTTTTATGTAAATTGAATGACTATTGCCGTCTCCGTATCCATTGGTATCCCAATCATATGAGTAAGGTGTGCTTGTGGTTGTATTAAGCAATTCTCCATCGATGTAAAATTCGACCCTTTCGATTTCGCTCTCATCCTGAATGTCTGTTCTGATAGTAACAATGGTACCTTCACTAAATTCAGAGCCGGAAACCGGATATATTATATTAATTGACGGGGGGGTGTTATCCTCATCATTGTTAGATTGAACAGTGACCGTAATAATCGGTGATGTTGTTTTATTTTGACCGGTATCATAAGCGATAATAAAGATATTATGGCTGCTGTTGTTGGGCAGATTACTTACGTCCCATGAAAATTTCCAGGGGGACTGAGTTATAGTATCGAATAATTGTCCGTCAATAAAAAGTTCTAATCTCTGGATGCCGATGTTATCTGCCGGGTCGGCTAAAATGTCGACAGTTCCGGAAACTGTTGAACCACCCGTTGGATGCAAAATTGCAATGGTGGGGGGTGTATTATCTTCAATATTTTCGGTGCTTACAGTAACGGTTACCGGGGTTGAGAAGGAACTATTTAAGTTTTCGTCAAATGCTTTGGCGAAAAGGTTGTGACTACTGCCGTCGATGTAATTGGAGACGTCCCAATTATAAACAAAAGGGGATTCCTGAGCTGTATGATTCAGAAAACCATCGACGTAATATTCTACCTTCATTACTCTACTTTCATCAAATACTTGGGGTGTAACCGGAACAGTATCTTTTACGGTTGAGCCGGATACAGGATGAATAATTGAGATAACGGGCGCCAGTGTGTCCGGAACAGTACCCGTGACCACCCGTACTGTGGTTGAGCCTGAAAAACCGGAATTTCCCTCCTCGTCCACTGCCACTGCCTGCAAACTATGATCCTGATTATCTGCAATGGGGGCAGTGTCCCAGGTATACTCAAATGGGGCTTCGGCCATGTTGGCAACTTTCTCCCCATCGATAAAAAGGGAGACATGATCAATTTTTTCGTTTTCTGAAACGCCGATAACAACTTTCACAGTACCGGAAACTGCTTGTCCGTCTTCAGGAAAAATAATTACGGTAGTTGGTGCAGTTTCATCCGGTGTGTCGGGAAGCGAACAACGAAAAATGAATAATCCAAACAATAAAATTAATATCGAAATAACAGTCAGTCCAATTTTTCGCTTCATAAATAACTCCTGTTTTTAAACTCTATTAAATCACCTAAAAATCGGTAAAAATTAATGCTGCATCATGATTAATATCACATAAAATCGGTGATCTTCTTTATTTGAAAAATGGTAATCTTCCACTTTTTTACAAACATATTTTCGGTCTATTCTGAGATAACTCAAGTAAAAAAATTCTTAAACCGGAACTTTTCTTACCTCCGGAATTGAAATATATGTTTATTGGTTTTGAATACGACGCCCGTTCATTAAATTTAGACAGTAATAAAAGTTTTGGATCTACTGCTTATTAAAAGTTGAAAGAAAGGAGCTGCATTTACCTTCGATGTTTAATTTTTTAAATCCTGCAATTTTAATCGGATTGGTCGCCGGCTTAATTCCACTCATAATACACCTACTCAATCGCCGCAAAGTGAGAGAAATTCAATTCAGCTCCATCCATTTTCTTAAGCAGATGGCGCGCAAGGAAATGAGACGCTTGAAAATCCGACAAATTTTGTTGCTAATTATTCGTACACTGATAATTTTGTTAATTATATTGGCATTTGCCAGACCAACACTTCAAGGCACTAACGGATTCCTGGGCGAAAAAACCTCTTCCGAAGTAGTGGTAATTATTGATAATAGCCTTTCCCTAAATTCTTTAGAGTTAACCGGAAATTTATTGGAAAAAGTTCGGCAACGTTGGATTAATTTAGAGGCTGCATTTAAAACTGGAGACCGAATAACGGTTTTACTTGGCACAAATCCTTTAAAAATATTAGCAGATCGCGAAAGTTATTCCGCTAATTTATGGGAAAAAATAGCGAAGGAAATACAACCTTCATACTTAACCGGAAATTTGAATAGTGCAATTCTTAAAGCAAGGGAGTTTTTTCATGAATCTAATTTATATAATAAAGAGCTTTATTTATTGTCCGATTTTCAAAGCTCCGGCTTTCGGGAAGCAGATTTGAAACAGATCTCGAGTGATTTTGATGAAAAAATTCGGGTGTTTTGCTTGCCGGTATACCATGGTAATGAAGAAAATATTTCAGTGGACACGGCCTCGGTTATGAATCAACTGGTTGAAGTTCACCAGGATTTAAACATTGAAGCCATATTGAAAAATCAACATCCGGAGAATCACCTGTCTTCACTTATTTCATTAGTGCTGGAAGGTAAACGGGTTGCGCAGAAAAATATCAGTCTGGAACCGGGCAAATCCGAATCCCTCAAATTCCAAAACAACCTCCGCAATAGTGGCTTTATATCCGGATTTGTGGAATGTGAAAGTGATGCGGTGTTGGAGGATAATCGATATTATTTTAATTTCTTTGTCCCGAGGGATATCAAAATTCTGCATTTAGTGAAGCATCCGGATAGAGAAAGTTTTGTTCCACTCATTTTGAAACCAGCAATAGATAGAGGTTTATTTGATTATGAAAAGCGAGCTATAAATGAGATTTCTGGTATTGACTTGTTTAGTTATAAATCTGTGATTATCGAAGGGATTAATGAATTCCCACAATCGTTGATCGTTAAATTACAACAATACAGTCGCAGAGATTTTGGACTCATTATTATTCCGGCTGAAAATTCAGCTATTCCGCAACTGAACAAATTGTTGTCTGAGATTGGTATAGGGCGATTTATCAACAAATTAGGCGAAGCGGACCGGACACAACAACTTATCTCCATGGGGAATGTCGATTGGTCACATCCCATTTTTGAAGGGATGTTCGAAAAGAGAAAAAAGTTAAATCCGGTGTTTTTCCGCAGTTATTATCAAATAGATGAAAGCTCTCAAAGTGATGTAATTATTCGATTGCAAAATGGACATCCTTTGTTGGTTGGCGGGGGGCGACATGTGAAAAATGCATATGTTTTTGCAACTCCATTCAAAACAAAATGGACCAATTTGGTGGTTAGAGGTTTTGTTTTACCTTTATTTTACAGAGTACTATATTATTCTTCAACTCGAAGTGTGCGGGAGAGGTTAAATGTTGAAGTCGGCAACTCTTATTCGGAATTATTTCGGAGATTACAACCACCCTATAATTTTATTTTGAGAAGACCTTCAGGAGCAGAAGAAAAGATTAATACAGTTTTTAAAGGTTCAGATGTTATGCTTCAGGTGGAGCAGAATCTTGAACCGGGAAATTATGAAATTTGGCAGGGCAACCAGATTTTGACTATGTATTCTGTCAATCATTCGCCAGGTGAGTCTGAACAACAATATATGAGCTCAGGTGATTTGGAAAATTATTTTGCGAACTTTTGGTGGATTAACCAGGAGGATGATTTATTAAAACAGATTGAAACCAGCCGGTTTGGCCGAGAGCTTTGGCCGTATCTCCTGGCTGTTGTGTTTTTATTACTGTTAGTTGAAATGATACTGGCTTACACCGGTTCTAAAAAGCAATCTGAAAGGATGAAACAGGAACTTGCAGCAGGGTAAACCGTTTATTCTATTGAATGTAAATTTAAACCACTAAGTATTTATCATTCAATAAAACGAATGAAACAATTGTAACCTTTGCTTTGTTGAGTGTAAAAATAGAATAAAGACTGAATATTTATAAAATAGTCTGAGCTATGGGCTTAGTGATTATAATGAATTTAATTAGTGGTTTTAAGTAAATTTACTGGTTCACAATGATAAAATCCTTGTTATTTATTATCTTTGCGATTAATTATTATTTTCAATTAAAAAAAGGGGTGAAATTCTTTATTGATTAATACCAAGAAATTTCCTAAAAAAGAGAAAGCCATTTTAATTGGAGTTGAATTACCGGAGCATCACAACGGGGAGGTTTCTGATAATCTTAGCGAATTGAAAAATTTAACTGAAACCGCCGGCTTAACAGTACTCCAAAAAATTATTCAAGAACGAAGGCAGATTCATCCTGCTCATTTTATCGGCAGTGGCAAGGTTCAGGATTTAAAATCTATACTGGAGGAAACCGGGGCGACGGTGGTGATATTCGATGAAGATTTAAGCCCTGCGCAAATACGAAATCTTGAACGGATGCTCGAAGCAAAAATTATTGATCGAAGCACCCTCATTTTGGATATTTTTGCGAAACATGCCAGAACCAAAGCCGCGAAAACGCAGGTTGAATTAGCTCAGTTACAATATTTGTTGCCCCGGCTAACCCGTCAGTGGGTGCACTTGTCTCGCCAGGTGGGGGGTATAGGAACCAAAGGACCGGGAGAAACCCAGTTAGAAACAGACCGGCGCCTGGTTCGAAATCGGATTGAAAAATTGCGGAATGATCTATCACAGATTAATCAACAGCGGGAAGTCCGGCGCAAGAATCGCCGGGATCTATTTCGTGCTTCACTGGTTGGGTATACGAATGCAGGCAAATCAACTATAATGAATCTGTTATCCGGCTCCAAAGTATTGGTGCAAAATCAATTGTTTGCCACACTGGATTCTACAGTTCGCCGGATTAAGTTGAATGATAATCATGATATGCTATTGAGTGACACAGTGGGCTTTATTCGAAAACTACCTCATCACCTGATTGAATCATTCAAAAGCACTCTGGATGAAGTAAAAGATTCGGACTTACTGCTTCATGTGGTAGATGTGCATCATTCCCACTTTCGAGAGCAGATGCAAACAGTACTGGAAGTTTTGGAATCTTTGGACATGCACAAAAAGCCCATCTTAATCATCTTCAATAAATTAGATTTACTTTCTGAGATGGGGATAATGCACACTTTAAAATTGGAATATCCGGATTCTGTTTTTATGTCCGCACAACGCAAACTGGGGGTGGAAACCCTCTTACAAAATATTGTCGAATTTTTGGAGAAGAATTTTGTGAGCTCACAATTAACAGTACCAATGGAATATCAAAAATTTATTCATTATATTTATTCTGTGGCATTGGTTGAAAATCAGCAGTATCAGGACAATAAAACGGAAATTTCTTTTAAATGCAATCCTTCCACCCACAAACAAATACTGCAAAGATATCAAAGTATATTATCATAGTATCCATGTATCAATTTTAAAGGGAGATAAGGATGAAATTTGCAACGGAATATTTATGGTTTAATACTGAGAAAAAACGCGATTACATCAACATTACGAACAAAGTGGAAGAAGTGGTGGCGGATAGTGGTGTAAAAGAGGGAATGGTTTTGGTGAGTGCCATGCATATTACTGCCGGCGTATGGGTAAACGATGCGGAGTCCGGTCTCATTCAGGATATTGACGACTGGTTGGAAAAATTGGCGCCATTTGATATCAATTATCGACATCACCGTACCGGCGAAACCAATGGGGACGCCCATTTAAAAAATTTATTGGTGCATCATGAAGTCATTGTCCCCATTACGGATGGAAAGTTAGATTTTGGTCCGTGGCAACAAATCTACTATGCGGAATTCGATGGACAGCGGCGGAAGCGAGTTATCATTAAAGTGATGGGAGAATAACCCATTTTTACCAAAAACTTGAATAACGATGGAGATATATGAAATTCAATTTCCTCTGGTTTCTGGTGGCTTCTATCTGTTTTAATTTCTTACCTTTAAAAGCTCAATATATTCATCAAAATACCTTTCCAAGTGAACAACAAAGAAGACAACAATATGCTTTAGATGACTGGATTAGTTATTTGGAGAGTAAGTATATTTCCTCCATGACGGTTGGGGCAGAATATATTTATTTTTCCACATTTGATGGTGGAATTCTCCGTTATCACCTTTATCAGAACTATTGGGATTATCCTTATACAACCAGTAATGGGTTGCCAAGTAATCGGGTGTTGGATGTGTTCTACGATGAGGGAACCGGTTTTTTGTGGGCAATAACCGATGTTGATACTTGCATATTCCGACCGGCAGAAAAGGAGTGGGTGTGTAAATCACAAGCCAACTATTGGTCTCACACTTTTCCTCAGCGCGAGCTACCAAATGCCGGTAAACGGGTTGAATTCAATATATTTTATCCTGCCGATTTTCTAAATAAACTGCCAAACTATTTTGTAAACGGTCCCTATTCACTTACCGGCGATTGGGTGCTGATTGATGACAATTTTCAGGAATATCCGATTAGTGGCTTCTTGCGGGATCGTTATGAACACATCTGGTTTGCTATTGATGGTTTGGGAATTGGTATCGGAGACACCTATTCTCAACGGATTGACATAGTACCGCTCGGACTTTCTCATATCAGCCCGAGAGTCATTCAATTTCAGGATAACGATTTATGGATAGGAGGAACCCCATTTTTAGGAGAAGGTTTACCGGGAATTACAAACTGGCGAAATCAGGATGGCGGGTGGTACTATTACTATTCGCGTTATATTCCTGAATTACCGAGCGATGATGTCGTTGATATTGAAGTACATAATGATTCGGTTTGGTTTGCGACCAACCTTGGGGTGTCGTTATATGATACCCGAGAAAATGAATGGAAAAATTTTAGAGAGAAGGAGGGGATTGTAAATCAAATTGTAAATGATTTGTTTGTTCATGGAAATAAGTTATATGTTGGTACTCATGGCGGATTAAATACCATTGATTTAAAAACAGAGATTGTAAAGCGAATAAAGGATGTGAGAATAAAATTAGCAGATATTTATGAAATTGATGCTCAACAAGATACTATATATGTTGCGACAAATCGGGGAATTTATAAATGGTATCGCGGGGCGCCGGAATGGATGCCCGTGGAATCCAGCTCCCCTATACAAACTATTCCAGCGCTGGCAGTAGAAAGCTTTAATCGTGAAATGTGGTTCAGTTCCCCGGAAGGTGTGTTTTGGCTGGACACCCAAAAAAATGAGTGGGAAGCGTTTCCTGAACTCGGAAGAGAGATCCAGGGTCCGTTTTTCGATCTGGAAGTGAACTCCAATAGTGTATGGGTAAGTACACCGGATGGTTTGTTAAAATATGACCGCGAAAGAAATTACTGGATTTTATTTACTGTAGAGGATGGACTTTTGGCTAATGAATGCCATCGATTGTTGTTAGATGGCGACTATATTTGGATTGCGAATCGATTGGGTATTACTCAGTTCTATTGGAACAATCCAAACCGGATTGATTAACTGTATTTGAGGATTGTTTAATTCTAACAGTGACAAATTCGATTTATGTATTGGCTGAGAACAACCTGATATGGTTTGAAATTTAAGAATTTTCAACCCCAACGATGTTTTTTGCCTGGCTGGCAATATCATAAAGCCGGAAAGGTTTCTTCAGAAATCCCTTTGCTCCTTTTCTCAGCACATCGTCCAGATCATCAAAGTCTGCATAGCCGGTCACGATGACAATATTCTGGTTGGGATCAATTGCACGTAACTCGTGAAAAGCTTGTCTCCCGTCCATAACCGGCATTCGCATATCGAGAAATACGAGGTCAATAGAGTTGAAGTATTGTTTGAATATTTCAACCCCTTCTTTTCCATTACATGCCGAATATACTTTGAATCCATATAACTGCAGGATTTCGGTAATGGTTTTTCTCATATCGCGTTCATCATCAATAATCAGTACCGTGGGTTCATGTTGACTATTTGCTTGGGTTTGAACTTCAAAATTCTGTTGCAACACTTCCATGTTAAATTCCTCCCGGATAATATTTTTGTGTTTAATGAATCATTCTTTTACATTCCCTGCTTTACTTTACCCTCTTTATTAGCAACTAATGCGCCAATATCTTTTCCCATTAATTTTTCTTTTTTTAAGACTATGTTTATTAATAGTTTAGAATAATATCAATTGTATAAACAAAGGTAACACCGTATATTAACATGGCTGAACTCAGCCATGAATTGGCTGAAATAGACTAACGTTGGCTGTTTTCAACCAATACTGATTAAGGGTTAATGGATGAGTTTAATCTAACTTTGATCTTGATTAAGATTTTAGCGCGATCTTTAAAAAGACTTTATAAAAAATAAATAATTTGGTTTTAGC
The DNA here is from genome assembly GCA_964627635.1 of uncultured Calditrichaceae bacterium. Taxonomy (GTDB): domain Bacteria; phylum Calditrichota; class Calditrichia; order RBG-13-44-9; family RBG-13-44-9; genus CAZVKP01. The sequence goes on from CAZVKP010000070.1 coordinate 9,121, forward strand.
ATGTTTGACATTTATTTTAGCCAGCTATAAAAAAGAATGAACTAAGTAAACTTTGTTAACAGAAATTTAGGAATTATAGTGTCCCTTATGCCCCAGTAGCTCAGCAGGATAGAGCATCGGATTCCTAATCCGGGGGTCGCAGGTTCGAGTCCTGCCTGGGGTACAAGGCTTTCAGCTATTCGACTTCACAGCAACTTAGAACAATCTTAGAACATGATTTGACGGTTTTTATGTTTGATGTTGAATGATGAATAAACAGAGAAAATATGTATAATGATTACCAGATTGACAAATATTAATTAATACATATCTGTGAATTCAGCTTTATCAGATTGTGCATAAGCAATAATTTCAGGCAATGTAAATAGCCTCATTCGTTTGTTCTGAACAAAATCAAAAGCAGTTCGTGTAAAACCACCTGTCGATGCTAAAATTGCATAACAAGCATCAAAATGATACATTGCCCCATAAAGTTCTCGTACTTCACGTGAACCTACGGGTTTAAAGTGAGCCTTACATTGAACCACGGTTTTGTACCCGTCTTTTCTTAAAAATATATCAACCCCATTATCTCCGATATTAGGAGTTAGTTCAACTTCATATCCTTTTCTTTTAAATACTTTCGCAAGCTCTAATTCAAACTCTTTGCCAGAAAGTGTAAGCCAAAAATTTTTACAAGATTCATAATCATCAAAATCAAGTTCATATAATCTTTCATCCAACAAACACACCTTTTTAGATTTCTTAGTTTTATAAGTAGCAGACAGCCTTGCCTTATAAATAAGATTATCAGTCTCTTGACGACGTGCTTCTTCTCTTTTACGCCAATAATGCAGTAATATCATACCACCTATTCCAAATAGCATTAAAAAAAATGCTAACAGCAAGTTTCCCCCATAAAATACATTTAAATAAATAGAATGTTTTTAATAATATTATATTAATGATTTAATATCTAATAAACAAATTTTCATGCAATCGGGGTATGAAGGGATACCGTGGACCCCCACAGGGGGGATACCGTTTTTTACAGAAATAGTTAAAAAGCGTTAAAAATGGGTATGGAGAGGGGTTTTTCGGAAATCGGCTCTGTATTGTGTGTAGGGGTATGGTATGCAATTTCGTGATTTATACCTAACCATTTTTAAAATATCCCCCTCTTTCCCTGAAAAATTGAAGCTTACTGTTAACAGTTGTCTTTGTTGACAGTTGTCCGCCCAGATTTGCATCAAATGAAAGTGTAGAATCCGTTTCCTCTTTTGGTTGAGAAGATTCAGACAACCTCACTTGTTCCTTATTCATTTTCCAATCTACATTTCTAAAATCATGTTCTTCTTGTGAATACCCAATTATATATGTCAGTAAAGTAAACGTAACAATTATTGTTTTTAACATAGTTTCACCTTAATTGGATTTTACCTATTTGATGAGTTATTCTTTCTCTTTAAAAGGTAGAATCTTCGCCTCTACTTTCTCTTCTTGATGCCCCAGGAGCTCTATTCTCTTCTGAAAGATCACCTATATAGGCTTTATT
>CAZVKP010000071.1:0-10626 GCA_964627635.1 uncultured Calditrichaceae bacterium
GGTGGTAATTGCGCTGTTAAATTCGTATTCAGGAATTGCAGCAGCCGCTACCGGATTTGTTATCAATAATTATGTATTAATTGTGAGCGGGACACTGGTTGGGGCTTCCGGTTTAATTTTGACCAATTTAATGTGCAAGGCAATGAACCGGTCACTGGGCAATGTGCTGTTTGGTGCGGTTGGACAAGAGGAGGGTGTTACGGCAGCCGCAAAAAAACCCATAACACGCTACACACCCATGGATGCTGCTATGATTTTGGAGAATGCACAATCCGTTATCATTGTTCCCGGATATGGACTGGCTGTTGCACAAGCACAGTATGCTTTACAAGACACAGTAAATCTGTTAAAGAAGCAAAACACCAAAGTGCTATATGCAATTCATCCGGTGGCAGGTCGGATGCCGGGTCACATGAATGTGCTTCTGGCAGAAGCTAATGTACCTTATGATTTATTAAAAGATATGGACGAAATAAACGAAGAATTTCAAAATACCGATGTGGTGCTGGTTGTCGGTGCAAACGATGTGATTAATCCCGCAGCGAGAGAACAAGGCAACGCTCTTTCCGGAATGCCGATTTTAAATGTGGATCAGGCGCAATCTGTTATCATAATTAAGCGAAGTTTGAATCCGGGTTTTGCGGGCGTGGATAACGAGTTGTTTTACGATCCAAAAACCATGATGGTGTTTGGAGACGCCAAAGAAATGTTATTAAAAATAGTAGGAGATTTGAAGAAGGATTAATTTTTTTGTATATTAAGACTAAGAATTAGGTGGTCGATAATTCTAATGATGGTCGGGGATAATTAAAGGCATTACAGTGAGTTTGTTTCTTAAAATTATTTTTATCTTTCTGCTCAGCTATTCGTCTTTTTGGAGCACATCAAACATTAACTCCAAACCGTATGAACAGGAATTATATTATACTGTTCGTAAGACCATTTATGCTAAAAAAGCTGCAAAGATCGATTCCTTCTTTACCTCCTGGCATAAAAAACATCTGTTTAACGGAGCAGTATTGTTCGCAGAAAATGGTGTGCCTGCTTTTAAAAAAGCTTATGGATATTCCAACTTTAGAACCAAAGATACACTCACCGTTAATTCGACTTTCCAGTTGGCATCGGTTTCTAAACCCATAACTGCAACAGCCGTGTTAATGCTATACGAAAACGGGCAATTAGACCTTGATGACAAAATTAATAAATTTTTCCCCTCATTGCCTTATTCTGATATCACCGTTCGTCTTCTTTTAACACATCGATCCGGTTTACCCAACTATATGTACTTTTCGGATCGCTTCTGGCACAGCCGCAGAGACCCCATCTCCAATGAACAGGTTTTGCAATTGATGGAAAAACATCATCCCATGCGATACTATCTTCCCAATCGCAGATACAATTACAGCAATACCAATTATAGTCTTTTAGCATCGTTAATTGAAAAAGTGTCTGGGATGTCCTATCAGAAATATTTAAGAGAAAACATTTTTGAACCATTAGGTATGAAAAATACCTGGGTATATGATAAATCCGAAGATTCCGAAATGCGCGCTCAAGTCATTGGATATAACAAAAGAGGGAGAAAAGCTGAGAACAGCTACTTGAATGGGGTAGTGGGAGATAAAGGCATCTATTCCACGGTTGAAGATCTGTTCAAATTCGATCAGGCATTATATGACGGAAAGCTGGTCAGCGTTTTCACTTTAAAACAGGCATATCATCCCGCACACCAAGATTTGAGACTCAATGATAATTACGGATTTGGCTGGAGAATTAATGAAAATAACGGTGATAAAATTGTGTATCATTCGGGATGGTGGAAAGGATTTAAGACCTTTTTTATCCGAAAAATAAAAGATCATAAAACCCTGATTGTTTTAACCAATACCACCCGCTGGAATTATTTGTCTGTCAGGCGGTTACTTACCCTTTTGTAATGAATGCTTGAATTTTTCAAGTTCCACCAATACGATTTATAATAAAGCCCAATGCTTGATGTAAGTAACAGTGGTTGCCACGGTACCGCTTTATTCATACAAATAGAATACCGTTTGTTATTACAAACGAATGTCTATGGAGCTGTCGTAAAATTCCACAAAAATAAACAGGCATTTAGCACATTTCAGGATATGGATTTCATCAGCGCAGCATCCTTCAATTCCGTCACCATAACCGTTCGAAACGCCGGATCGATCAAATCGAATAAACCGGAATCATCATGTGTCTCCGGATTCTCCATCCTGCCCAAAAAGGCTTCCACCACATTTCCTTCAACCTCGATTATTTTTTTGGGTATTAATCCGTGCGAATCGTCATGCATTTTTTCGACCGCATTTTTATCCGGCGCATCAATCAGGCAAAAAGCGGTTCCTCTTTTTTCCTCATACCAGTATGTCACTACCCGGCATTCGTATTTGTGCTGGATTTCCAGATCGTTTTGATGGGCTTCTGCCACATGACTCGCAGACACACCGGGAATATCATGACGATCCATAAATATGGATTTGGTGAAGTACTTGTTATTTATAACGTGGCGATTACACGAAAAACCACTGTCCTGATTTGCGAATCCAACTTTACAAATAATCCCAACTCAATTAATAATAGAATTTAATAAACGCGAGCTTCACTTACGTGAGAGCACTCACCACAAGACTTCATAACACTGCCCAACATGATAATTTTAAAAAGCTTATATAAATGCACCCAGCGCCCTCGCGTCAAGTGCAAGCAAAGTTAGCTGTCGGGCGCACCGAATTTATGTACTGGCGAAAAACTAAAATATAAAATCAATTGCAGCGACCGCGTTTTTTGCGGTGACTGCACACCTTATTATCTTCTCAACTTTAATCTGCCACAAGCAAGGGTTGGCGTTTTTGCTTTTTGGCAAAGCCATGCCTTCGGCATAAAACAGTAACTCTTGCGGAACTTTATTTTGGGCAGAAGATCAGATGGTAATTTTATTTTCCTAAACCTTTTTATTGAACTTTCCTTTTTACGGTGCAAAAAATCGGTTGAATCCTTTATTTCTTAAATTGTCTTTAAGTATTTCATCTCCCGACCACAGAAGACCATCTATTTCCAAAGTTAAAGCCACAAAAGCTATATCTTTCAAATCAATATCTTTGCACAATTCATAGGCTTCTTTCCAATTCTTTTCATCTATTAGATCTTCGTTATAAAACTCCATAGTTTTTAGAATTTCGTGAAAAACTTCCAGTAGTTCTTCTTCTTTGAGTTTAGAGGATTTTACGATCTTCTCTTTGTTTTTGAAAATCTCGACAATCAGAAATCTACAAGTATGAAACTCCGCTTCCTCGTTAAAAATCAACTCATTTCTGAAAGTATTATCTCCACTGAGTAAAGCAGAAAAAACAATATTGGTATCAACGATTACTTTCAATTGGTTTTTATCCCAATCTTATTCAAAATCCAATCTTTATTTTCATTCCACCAGTTTTCCTTTATTTCTTCCGAGAGTTTCCACGCTTGCTCTTTGGTCATTTTGCTTTTTTCTAAAAGCTTTTCGACTTTGAATTTTATCAATAATCTCCGTAAAAAATCTTCGGAAATTTCTTCCCTTGTAAATTTGATTGTGAAGACATCACCTTCTTTGTTAATTTCAAGCATTACTTGTATCCTTTTTTTGTTTGAAAATAATACAATTTTATTCCAATCTAAAGATTTTTTTGACATTCTGTTTTGCTATTCAATAGACCATATCCTTATTAAACATAATCCTACGAGATTCATAAAAGTAAATGCTGCGACATCCATATTTTTGACAATTGGAGACTGAGGTGCTTCGACTATTTTGGATGCACCACTTTAAATAGCTTCGAGAAGATCCATACCACTACTCCTCTAAAATTTTGTAAGTCCGCCAACGCTAATGCTCACGCGCAGCAGGGCTTCCACCCAGGAAATCTTCTAAAATCAAAGAACCCATACTCTACCATCAAACTTGCCAAAATCACAAAGCCCCTGCTGTCGCGTGCAGCAAAATGTTATACCTTTTTATATACAGAATAGAATTTTATACTAATTTTGATATATTTAATATTTTTATATCAGGAATATTTTCGAAGTGGGTTGGATTTAATGTTGCGATTTCAAGATTATAAAAAACTGCAGTAGTGCCAATAAATAAATCTCTATAGTCGATTATGCTATTTTGTTTTTTTAATACAATAAATACCTTTCCAGCCATTTCTCCTAATTCTTCATCAAATTCGACGACTTCCAACCATTTTAATAATGATTGAACATCCTTTGTTTTTCTTTCGTAAAAAATCAATCAGAATCGTGGTATCGACTAAAATTTCGCTATTTTCCAATTTTTAAATCCTTCTTCTATTTGATCAAAATTATCATTTTCCCAAACTGATATATTTTTAAAATCGTTTTTCCAATCATCATTTTGAATATATAAAAATTCTTTTTTAATCACCTGGAAAAAATGATAAAATTTCCTTACCTGTTCATCGTTTAAATGTGAGATGTCGTCCATCAATTTTTCTTTATAGGATAGCATGATTTTCTCCATATTTTTATTAGCTCATTTATGATTAAAAACCTAACGCATCAGTCATTTCTAGAATTTAATATATTATCGAATAAATGCAATAATTTTCTTTACTTTTTAAATGTATAACGTATTGATATTAATTAGACTGCAGTTTATTTCTGTTCCTAATATAGGGAATTTATTCCCTGCATTATCCATAAAATCTCAAAATTCCCTATATAGGGAACTTCTTTGTGTCCATTATTGGGCATATTTTGGTAAGGCTAACCGGCACTGTCATTCATATAACCTGCCAAATGAAAACTGCTGTTATTTATATAAAAAATTCAGTTGAATACAATTATATTGCCGGTAAATCACCAGGTGCCTTAAGCGGAATCAGTTTAAATCGGAAGGTTCGTGTCCGTCTCCAACTCTGTTTATTATCATTCATGAATGTCAATTAAAATTTATGTTACAAGCCAAACTCCCTTGGCTTATTTTGTTCTGTCTGAAAAAAGATAAAAAATAAGTAATACATTTTCAAGAAAAAAGTTTATGATTGTATATTTTTGGATTTTAATTGCCTAAATACGCAGTTGAGCCCGTCGGTAAGCGTTGCTACCAGTAGCGCCGATCGGCAGTCTATCCATACAACAAGAATAAGTTTTCCCATGGGGATGCCCTTGGCAAAACAAGGACGTAAGTTGGATGGTAAACAATTGCTTCTAAGCTGAATATCAAGCAGCCAACGTCCAATACCTGCCAAAATATTCTCATAGCTGGATTGGTTTTTTTTCTTCATCCTTGTTTATATCTATCCCTGTAGCTTTTTCCCTGGAATCACCGCAGAGCGGTGATTCCTTTCAAATCTTCCAAATAAAACAGACACTTAACACAATTACGGTTTGGGTTTCTTAGCAATGCAGAGCATTGATGCGAGAAGAAAATCTTCCTTTGTAGTAACACCTTAACAACTGGTAGGAACAGAATCTCGTAGTTTTAGATTTATGACACTAAAGTGCTCTAAAAGGTTAGCTATATTTCAGTAGCCCCGACTTATGCCAGAGGCATCCCTCCGGGAAAAGTCGGGGCAATATATTGCCCTGAGCTTCAGCTCGGGGATAAAATACTCTCTACAAAATATTGGGCTTTCCCGAAGGGATCACCATGTGATAGCCGCATTTCTAAGAGCCATAATGAAATCCACTGGTAAGTGAGGAGTTACTTCTTGTATATTTCTTAATTTTACTCGCCTGCACAGGCAGGATGATAAAAAAGGATTCATGAACTGAAAAATTTAAATTCCTCCCAATCCGGTTTTTACACATCGTACCCTAAAATAGGTGACAGCCATTTTTCCATCTGTTTGATGTCCATGCCTTTCCTGCGGGCGTAATCAATTACCTGGTCTTTGCCGATTTTGCCGGTCCCGAAATACCTGGATTCCGGATGCGAAAAGTAATACCCGGAAACAGTTGAAGCCGGATACATCGCAAAGTTCTCGGTCAGTTTCATTTCTGTTCGGGATGAGACATCCAGCAAATCAAATAAAATCTGTTTTTCGGTATGGTCCGGACAGGCAGGGTATCCGGGCGCCGGACGAATACCGGTATATTTCTCTTTAATAAGCTCCTGATTTGACAGATTTTCATCGGGTGCATATCCCCAATATTCTTTCCGAGACAATTCATGCATGTGTTCAGCGAACGCTTCCGCCAGGCGATCTGCCAACGCTTTGGTCAAAATGGAACGATAATCATCGTGGTCTTTTTCAAACTTTGCCACCAACTCTTCGATGTGAATTCCGGTGGTCACTGCAAATCCACCAATATAATCAGAAACACCGCTCTCTTTCGGTGCAACAAAATCTGACAAAGCATAATTGCTCTGCTCATTGGATTTGTTCATTTGCTGGCGGATGGTGTGAATAACAGTTAGCGGTTTATCACGCTTATCATCGGCATAAACTTCAATATCGTCATAACCCACCGTGTTTGCCGGATAAAAACCGATCACGGCTTCTGCCTTTAATATATTTTCTTCAATAATGTGATCCAACAACTGCTGTGCATCGTTGAACAATTTTTTGGCTTCTTTGCCGTATTTTTGCGATTCAAATATTTTGGGGAATTTCCCTTTCATTTCCCAGGCATGGAAAAACGGTGTCCAGTCGATCCGTTCTCTGATTTTCTCCAACGGATAATCTTTAAACAATTTGGTACCAAAAAACGATGGTTTTACCACTTCTCTTTTTTTCCAGTCTGTCTCGAAACGATTATTCCTGGCATCCTGAATCGAAACCAACTTTTTCTCTGAATATCGCTGCTCATGGGCTTCTCTTAATTTGGCATATTCCTCATTTACTTTATTAACAAATTCGTCTTTGATTTTCTGATTTAAAAGATTGCCGACCACACCCACCCCACGCGAGGCATCCAATACATGAACGATGGGTGAACTGTAATTTTCAGCAATTTTTATGGCGGTATGCTTTTTAGAGGTGGTGGCACCACCAATAAGCAACGGCACTTTGAAGCCGCTTTTTTCCAACTCCTTTGCCACATGCACCATTTCATCCAGAGACGGGGTAATCAATCCACTCAATCCGATGATGTCCACATTTTCATTTTCAGCAGTTTCCATAATTTTGGCTGCCGGCGTCATCACACCGAGATCGATGACCTCATAATTATTGCAGCCCAGTACCACGCCGACAATGTTTTTGCCAATATCATGAACATCACCTTTTACAGTTGCCAACAGCACCTTGCCTGCCGATTTCATTTCTTTTTCTTCTTTTTCCTCCTCGAGATAGGGAATTAAATAACCAACGGCTTTTTTCATCACCCGGGCGCTTTTTACTACCTGCGGGAGGAACATTTTTCCGGAACCGAATAAATCCCCAACCACATTCATCCCATCCATTAGTGGTCCCTCAATAACATGTATCGGTTTATCATATTTTTGGCGGGCTTCTTCGGTATCCTGTTCAATAAATTCAACTATGCCTTTTACCAGAGAATGTTTAATTCTCTCTTCCACCGATGCATTTCGCCATTCCTGGACTTCTTTTTCATCCTTAACTTTTTCTTTGACCGATTCCGCAAATGTCACCAGTCGTTCGGTGGCATCATCTCTTCGGTTAAAGAGCACATCCTCCACTCGCTCGAGCAGATCTTTGGGAATTTCCTCATACACGGTGATCTGTCCGGCATGAACGATTCCCATGTCCATTCCGGCTTTGATGGCGTGATAAAGAAATGCCGAATGCATGGCTTCTCTCACCGCATTATTTCCGCGGAAAGAAAACGAAATATTGCTTACCCCACCGCTCACCAGCGCACCAGGAAGTTTTTCTTTAATCTGCCGGGTTGCTTCAATATAATTTATGGCGTAATTGTTGTGCTCTTCAATACCGGTTGCAATGGCAAAGATATTTGGATCGAAAATAATGTCTTGCGGCGGAAAATTGAGTTCTTCAGTGAGAATTTTATAGGCTCTGGAACAGATGGAAACTTTTCGCTCGATGGAATCTGCCTGTCCCTCCTCATCGAATGCCATCACAATGACCGCGGCACCGTAGCGTCGCGCCAACTTGGCTTCTTTTCTGAATTCTTCCTCTCCCTCTTTTAAACTGATGGAATTGATAACGCTTTTCCCTTGCACACATTTTAAACCGGATTCTATCACAGACCATTTGGAGGAATCAATCATCAGGGGAACTTTCGAAATATCCGGTTCCGATGCGATCAGATTCAGAAAGTTTTCCATCACCTGTTCGGATTCCAGTAAACCCTCATCCATGTTGATATCCAGAATCTGGGCACCATTTTCCACCTGATTTCGGGCAACCTCCAGTGCTTCTTCGTATTTTTCCTCCCGCACCAGACGAGCAAATCTTCGCGAGCCGGTGACGTTACAGCGCTCCCCCACGTTGGTGAAATTAGAGTCGGGTCGAATGACCAGTTGTTCCAGTCCGCTGAATCGGGGATAATCATGTACCTCCGGAATTTGACGAGGTGATTTTTTCTTCATTGCTTCAGAAATTTCATGGATGTGATCCGGTGTGGTTCCGCAACAGCCACCGGCAATGTTGACCAAGCCCTCATCGGCAAATTCTTCCAACAATTGGGAGGTGATATGTGGGGTTTCCTCATATTCACCGAATTCATTGGGTAAACCTGCATTGGGATAAACACTGGTGTATACCGGCGCCAGGTTGGATAATTCCTCCAGGAACGGTCGCATCTGTTTGGCGCCCAGCGCACAGTTTAATCCGATACTAAGCATATCAACGTGACAGACAGATGTCCAGAACGCCTCCAATGTTTGACCTGACAAGGTGCGACCACTGGCGTCCACGATAGTACCTGAGATCATGATGGGAACCTTTTTTCCGGTTTCTTCAAACACCGTATCGATGGCGAAAAGCGCCGCTTTACAATTCAGTGTGTCGAATATGGTTTCCACCAACAACACATCTGTGCCACCATCTAATAACCCTTTAACTTGCGCCGCATAGCCTTCCACCAATTCATCAAATTTGACATTCCGGTACCCCGGACGATTCACATCCGGTGATAGTGAGGAAGTTCGATTTGTCGGTCCCATGGCACCCACTACAAAGCGGGGTCTATCCGGTGTCTTTTTGGTAATTTCTTCTGCCGCGTTCTTGGCAATTTTTGCTGACTCCAGATTCATTTCGTAAACCAGATCCACCATATCATAATCTTTTTGAGAAGTGCCATTGGCATTGAAGGTATTCGTTTCAATTAAGTCGGAACCGGCTTCCAAATACGCTTTATGAATCTCTTCGATAATCTTCGGTTTGGTTAACGAGAGTAAATCATTGTTTCCTTGCAAATCTTTATGGTAGTCCTTAAACCGCTCACCCCGAAAGTCAGATTCTTCCAATTTATAGTTTTGAATCATGGTTCCCATTGCGCCATCCAATATGAGAATTCTTTTCTGAAGAAGTTGATAGATCGGATGGTCTTTATGTCCGGTATTTGTCATTGTATGGTCTCCGTTTGCATTTAAAATTCCATTTTTGTCATTAATATGAATGATCAATTAGCCACGAGCTTGGCATAGCTACCCCTTTTGGGGAAACTCGTAGCAATGAAGAAATATTTTATTTCTATCTTCAATTCATTGCCACGGAAGGATATATGTATTTTAAAAATATTCAAGACTAACCTTATTTTTACCTCAACCCTAGCCCCCGGATATGCAAGCTGGTAGTCACCGTGTGAGGGGAAAGGGATGAAGTATAGTAACTAATTTCATTTCATACAAAATCTTTTATAATAATCAGTTTTTATTAACAAAATCTTTTATAATAAATTATATTATTCAAATGATGATAAAACCTATTGGTTTCATAACACCATTAATACAGCACTCGGGTTCGGATAGTGCCGTCAATTTCGCTTAATTCATTCCTTAAAACGTTGATATCTTTTTTTGCAAAATTCTGGTCGATATCAAGCACTACATATCCGATTTGCAGGGTGGTTCCCAGATATTGTCCCAACACATTTATGCCCCGGTCTGCCACGATTTCGTTCACAGACCGCAACATACCCGGCTTGTTTTGGTGGATATGTAAAATGCGATGGGTATTGGTATTTGGCGGTAAGTTAACCGCCGGAAAATTGACTGCTCCCTCGGTTGACCCACGATCGCTGAAAAAAATAAGTTTTTGTGCAACCTCCATCCCGATATTCTCCTGTGCTTCTACCGTTGCACCGCCAATATGCGGTGTAAGAATGACATTATCCATACCCATCAATGGACTATTAAAATTATCGTTTTTTGAACTTGGCTCTTCCGGGAAAACATCAACCGCTGCGCCTCTTAACTGCTTGTTTTTTAATGCTGTTGTCAGTGCATCGATGTCAACCACACTCCCCCTGCTGGCGTTAATGAGCAAACTGTTTTCTTTCATCATAGCCAGAGTTCTTTCATTGATCATATTTCGGGTAGTTGCATCTTCCGGAACATGTAACGTTACAATATCCGAAAGCTGAAGCAGTTCTTCAAGTGACTGAACCGGTTGTGCATTTCCCAGGGGTAATTTGGGTTTAATATCGTGGAATAATACCTGCATTCCC
>CAZVKP010000072.1:0-10617 GCA_964627635.1 uncultured Calditrichaceae bacterium
TTTGGCTTCCCATATCATTAACCTGTTTTGCAACCTGTTTACTTCCCGCTGCTTTTCCTTTACCAGAAATTGTAAATCATTTACCCGATCTAAAATTTCCGCTTCACCACTGGTGAGGTAAGTCATCAATTGCTGTACCAACTTCGTTTTGAAATCATAATCTTTTAAAGCTCGTTTTCCAATTTTCGCCTGTAACCGCACGCGACCACGAATCTTCTGCTGTCCCACAATTTTAATCAGCCCCACTTCTCCTGTCCGCTGAACATGAGTTCCTCCACAAGCAGTAAGTTCAAAATCATCAATTTCAATCATTCTTACATTTTGCACATCAGGTGGAGGTCTTCGGGTATTAAATCGATCGACCTCCTCTGCATCTACCCAATAAGCTTTGACATCCCGGTTTTCATTGATTATTTGATTTGCCAACAGTTCAATTTCCTCAATATGGCGCTCGGAGATCTGCTTTGTTTCAATTTCAATCGCTGTATAATCTTCACCAAAATGAACAGATTTGGTTGGATAATTACCAACTCGCATCAAACATTGCGAAAGAATATGTTGGCCGGTATGTTGCTGCATGTAATCGAACCGGCGTTCCCAATCTACCTTTCCGACGACCTCACCTTCATTTAAGGGGATATCAACGAAATGAACGATTTGGTCGCCACGTAATTGAACATCACTGACGCTCGCACCATTTAACCAACCCTTATCAGGCGGTTGTCCACCACCTTCCGGATAAAAATAGGTTCTATCCAGGACAACGCCATATTTCCCATCTTCCGGATCAGAGGTAAGCGCTTGTGCCTTGAATTCGGAAACGTAGGGATTCCTGTAATACAACTTTTTTGTCATCATTCTCATCCTTGAATTTTAACAATTTAAGTGATTTTCAAGGAAAAATCAAACTTATAAACTTGATATTTACTTTTTAAGTAATTTATATTGAATTTAACACAAAAAGGGAAGAATAATATTTTACCACTCTATTACCCTTAAATTTCAAATAACAGATTTACATAAATAATAAAATATAAGTTCTTTAAAAGGCCGATGCTAAGGTAAGTTTCAAAAGGAATTTATGATGGTCAAAATGAAGGAGTAAACAGATATGTTTAACTCTTAAAGCAATACTATACCTCCCACTTTCACCAACCATGACAAAAGAATCGCGAGTCCAAGGGTAAAACCAATAACTATTAGCATCCACTTATAGTCAAGCTCTTTCCCAAGAACCGCCATCGTCGCCACACATGGAATATAAAAAGTGATAAATACGGTGAAAGTAAGTATCTGAGTAACGGACATGACAGAGATGACATTTGTGGTTCCCAGTGCCTGAGTTAACATTATGAGCGATAATTCTTTACGAAGGACTCCAAAGATCAAAGTGGTGCCCACAATCATTGGTAATCCCAATAGGGCTGTTAAAGGTATAAGTCCCAAATTAATCCAATGATCCCACTGGAAAAATTCCAATAATCCTAAAACAATGCTACCGGCAATTAAGATAGGCCAAGCTACGGTGATAAATTCTTTTATCCGAAACCAGGTTTTCTTTTTTATCACCTGAAAAGAAGGCATCCGGTATGGTGGAATTTCCAAGACCATACCGGGGGAAACTTCCGGCATTAATAAAGACAGGATTTTGCCCGAAATCGCTATCACAATTACATTAAAAACGTAAATAAAGAATGCCCATAATGGTCCTAAGTAGAACGCTACCAATCCAAAAATTACAATGGAACGTGCCGAACAGGGAACCATGCTGGAAATAACAGCAGCAATTATTTTATCACGCCTGGAAGGAAGAATCCGGGTCGCCATTACTGCAGGGACATTACATCCAAATCCCAGAACAGCCGGAATAATGGAAGTTCCATGTAGACCGATTCGATGCATAAAAGCATCCATCATATATGCTACTCTTGGGAGATAACCAATATCTTCCAAGAGGGTTAAACCAATCAGAAATGGAATCAGATATGGTAAAACAATTGCAATACCACCACTTATGCCCCAAATGAGGGATTTGACCAAGTGAAAAATGATATTATCAGGATTAAAATAGTTGGGAAGAATTGTATTTACCTGATCAAAGCCAGAAAGTAAAAATTCTTCTAGAATTGCACCCAATTCAAACACGCCATAAAAAAACGCCAGCAACACCGAGATTAATATAAAATAGCCGGCAAATTTGTGCATCACAATATCATCTAACTTTTCACGCCAATCTTTGATGGGGGGACCAATGGTTACCACGTTGTCATAAATATCCATCGCGGTAGCGTGACGTTCCAACACCAATACACTGTCTTTCGGTTTTCCTCTTAATTGTACCAACCGATTTTGTAAACTTTCTACTTTCTCTGAAATGAATTTTCCGTTTTGACCAACAATCGATTGTAAAAAGTGATCGTCATCTTCCAGCAATTTGATCGCAAGGAAGCGGTTTGGGAATGGTGATTCGGTTTTTACTTCCTTATTTAAGAAACTTTCCATTTCCTCGATCACTTCTTCAACATCGCGTTGGCATTCAATTCTTTTTGGCTGGTACAATTGTATTTTCTTAATTACTTTTTTCGCAGTTAAAAATAGTTGACGGACACCACTATTTTTGCTGGCAATTGTTCCATGTACTGGTAAGCTCAAAATTTCTGAAAATTTTTCGATATCAATTTCAATACCTTTATGATGGGCTTCATCCAACATATTTAATGCGACGATCAATGAAATATTCAATTCCATTAATTCCAGTGTCAATGGCAAACTCCGTCCGAGTTGTGATGCATCCACCACGTTTATAACCAGATCGAAATTTCCATTCATCAAGTATTTGCGGACTTCCGCCTCCGCATCACTAGTTGCCGACAGGGAATAGGTACCAGGGAAATCGATGAGCTCGTAAACATCACCATTTAATCGAATTTTACTTTCCGTGTATTTAACGGTGGTTCCGGGAAGATTGGAGGTTGCGGATTTGTATCCGGCAACTGAATTAAATATAGTGCTTTTCCCGCAATTGGGTTGACCGACCAATGCTATTTTCATACTTCCTCAATTAAAATTTTTGCCGCTACACCGCGGCCAACTGCCACTGATGTGCCATGATTTTCAATCAGTAGCGGGCCGGCAAATGGAGCATTTCTCCTGATGGTTATCTGACTCCCCACTCCGATTCCCAAATTTGCCAAAACCTGCCTGGGCCCTTTTCCACCAACGATGCTCACAATTTTTACCTTTTTCTTTGCAGGAACTTCCAGTAATGTCTTCATAATAACAGACTACTTCTCAACCTATATAAAAAAATTCTGCCATTCATATTTATCTTTCGGTTATAAAATTAATATTAAGATTTAATATCAACAAACACTTAAAATTTTTTTCACAAAACAAAGCTTCAATAATATAGTCTTTTAAATATATTTATGATAAACCCTTCATAAAACAATTATACTTCATACAAAATCGATTAACCGGACTCTTTCAACACAAACTCACTCAACATAATATATGAACTCATTGCCAATATACTAAACTATTCCGGGAAAAAATAGATTCCTCAATTTTAATATACTTTTTTTGAGAAATTGAATTAAACTCAAATGTGCCGTACATTCTCCAAATTTAAATTTATAGAAAAATGCCGGACTACATTGAAATTAAAGGCGCACGACTGCACAATTTGAAAAATATTGATGTGCAGATTCCTCATAGAAAACTGGTGGTTATTACCGGACCCAGCGGATCAGGTAAATCCAGTTTGGCATTCGACACGCTTTATGCAGAGGGACAAAGAAGATATGTTGAATCCTTATCTGCATATGCACGACAATTTTTAGAAAAAATGCCCAAACCGGAAGTCGATGCAATAAACGGAATCTTCCCTGCAATTGCTATCCAACAAAAAGCGCCATCAGGGAACCCCAGATCCACTGTGGGGACCGTCACCGAAATATACGACTACTTGAGACTTCTTTTTGCGAGAATCGGGGATGTATTTTGCCATAAATGTGGTCAACCGGTTTTGCGGGAACGTCCGGATGACGTTATTAATGCCATTAAAAAATTTGATGATAATACCCGATTTTATATCACATTTAAATTTGAGCAAACCGAAACCGAATCAATAAATTTGCAAGAATTTTTTGTTTCCCAGGGATTTTTAAGGGCATGGCAACAGGGAAACATTTATGATTTAAGAAAGCAATCAATCGACTTTAATCAACCGGATACTTACATTGTGGTAGATCGTGCGGTAAAGGAAGAATCCATTGATCGTCCCAGATTAATGGATTCTATCGAAACAGCCTTTCACAATGGAGAGGGAACAATGAGCCTCATTACCGAACAAGGTAATTATCAGCATTTTAGTCAGCATTTTATTTGTAGTTACTGTGGTACAAAAATGCCGGAGCCCCAACCCCGACTTTTTTCTTTTAATAATCCATTTGGCGCTTGTCCTGGCTGTCAGGGATTTGGTGATATGACCGATATTGATTTAAACAAAATTATACCAGATCCAAGCAAGAGTTTGAGAAAGGGAGCTATCGCTATTTGGAACAGCCCCTCTTACCGGCATATTCTAACCAAACTCGCTTACATTGCCCAAAATTTTGGCATTGATATGAATCGATCCTTTAAAGATTTAACCGTGGAACAAAAAAATTTAATTATTGAGGGCGGCAAAGATTTTATCGGAATCCGCGGATTTTTTAAGAAACTGGAAAGGAAAAAATATAAAGTCCATGTACGGGTATTTATTAGTCGCTATCGCAGTTATTTCACATGTACTATGTGCAATGGCAAACGATTGCGCCCGGAAGCATTAAATATTAAAGTTGATGGGAGGGGTATCGCTGAATTGACGGAAATGAATATTTCCAATTTGTTTCAATTCTTCAAAAAACTGAAAATTTCTAATTATAAGCGTGATATTGCAGCTCAGCTTCTAAAAGAAATTCATAAACGTCTGCAATATTTAATTGATGTGGGATTGGATTATTTACACCTTGACCGAAGAGCAAACACCCTGAGTGGTGGAGAATTTCAGCGTATTAATCTTGCAACAGCATTAGGTTCTGCATTAACCGGCACGCTCTACATATTAGACGAACCAACTATTGGACTTCATCCCCGGGATACCCACCGATTAATAAATATTTTAAAATCACTGACAAAAGCGGGCAATACCGCAGTGGTTGTGGAACATGATCGAGAAGTTATGAAAAAGGCAGATCATATCATTGATTTGGGACCGGCTTCCGGGGAAAACGGCGGTAAGGTGATGTTTGAAGGAGATTTTGATGCACTGTTAAGAACCGATAAGACGCTGACCGCCAAATATCTTCGTTTCGAAAAAAATGCTCCACAACGAACACAGTATCGAAAGGATAAAGGAGCTGCTATCACTGTAGTAGAGGCTGGTGAACATAATCTAAAAAACCTTAATGTCCGGATTCCCCTGAGAATAATGGTATGCATTACCGGTGTTTCGGGTTCGGGTAAAAGCACCCTGTTACAGGAGGTACTTTACCAGGGTTATCAATCGCAACACGAAAATTTTCAAGGAAAAGTCGGAAAACATAAAGAAATCCGAGGTCTTCAAAACGTTAAACGCATGGAATTGGTTGACCAATCGCCTATCGGGCGAACCCCACGAAGCAATCCCATCACTTATGTCAAAGGATTTGATGAAATTCGCAAACTTTTCGCCAACACACCTCAATCCCGGGCACATAATTTTAAACCGGGTCATTTCTCTTTCAACGTCCCCGGTGGAAGATGCGATATGTGCGAAGGTGACGGACAGTTAAAAATTGAAATGCAATTTTTAGCAGATGTTTACATTCAATGCGAAGACTGTGGTGGTAAACGTTATAAACCCGAAATTCTTAAAATTTATTATCGCGGCAATAATATTTATGATATTCTGCAGATGAGTGTCAACCAGGCACTAAATTTTTTCCATGATCATCCTAAAATTATTCGTAAACTTAAAGTGCTTCAGGATGTGGGTCTTGGTTACTTAAAACTAGGTCAACCTGCGACCACATTGTCGGGTGGGGAGGCTCAACGGATAAAATTAGCGGCTCATTTGGGGCGTAAAACACATCGGGATGTATTATTCATTTTTGATGAACCCACCACCGGTTTACATTTTGATGATATATCGAAGTTGTTGAAAGCATTTGATCAACTCATCGAAAGGGGGGCGTCGGTACTCATAATTGAGCATAATCTGGATGTGATTCAATATGCGGACTGGCTTATTGATTTAGGCCCGGAAGGCGGGGCAGCCGGAGGACAAATTGTTGCAGAAGGCACACCAAAAGAAATCGCCCGGCATCCAGAATCCTACACAGGACAGTTTTTAAAACAATATTGGGAAGGTTTCCATCAGGTAAATATTGAACAAACCTCCTTAAATAAATAAAGGAACTCTTGTCGCTACAAAACCTGAAAATCAAAGCACTGATAAAATCTCCTGAATGGTTCGTTCGGTCGCACCTTTATTTTGTTCCACGACACCCAGCGCTTTTAGTCCGGTTTCTTTGCGATAAATTTCATTCATTAAAAATCTGTTTAAATAATTTTCGATATCGAACGATTTGTGTACTTCAATTGCACCACCATTTGTTTTTAATAATTGTGCCTCATGAGAGTTTAGATTTACAGGGCCGAACAACACCGGAATGCCATATACGGCTGGCTCTAAAACATTATGAACATTTTGCTTAAAGCTTCCGCCAACATAAGCTATTTTGGCAAGTCCGTAAATATTCGCCAAAACGCCAATGCGATCCACAATAACAATAGCTTCGCCATTGTATCTATCAATATCCGATAGAAGAATGTAATTTTTTAATTGTAATCCCTGGATAATTTCATTGATATGCGGTGAAGTCGGTTCATGGGGACAAAGAATGGATAGAAAATTGGCATTTTTACGATGCAAATTGTTAATAGCAGGAAGCAACTGTTTATGATCTTCCGGCCAGGTGCTTCCCGCAACGAAAACCCAGCGATTTTTAAATTTTTCTTTATCAATAATCTGCTTTTTCTGAGATTCCTCTTTCCTAAAGAATACCTGATCATATTTAGTGTCTCCGGCAATAACAATTTTTTCTGCTTTCACCAATTGTAAAAAATTTTGTTGATCATTTTCCGAAATAGTTAATACGCGATTAAAGTGTTTATAAATGGACCGATGAAACAATCGGGTGAACCAGAATAAACGTCTGCTTTGTTGATGTAACGATGCATTAACGAGGAATACCGGAATATTTAAATATCGGGAGATCCACACCTGGTTGGGCCATACATCGTGTTTGGCGATAATCCACAATTTGGGTTTTAACCGCCTCATAAATCTCCAGATCGGGAACATCCAATCGAAAGGTGCATACAGGAAGAGATCTACTCCCTGAAATGATTTTACGTTTTCACCTCCCGATGGGGAAAAAAACAGAACCACAATATGAAAATCAGGTTTTATTTTTTTAAATTTTAACAAAAAAGGCTTGATGTGTTCAAATTCTCCCATTGAAGCACAATGGATAACCATCACTGCTTGCCCAGCCAACCGCTCTTTGGCTTCTCGCAGCTTGCTGTAAATGAAATAACGCCCGGTAATGCCGTTTCTTACTTTTGGATGGAAAATGGCGACGATATGTATAATTAGAAAAAATACAGGAATAAACAGGAAATTATATATAATAAAATAAACAGAGGTCATTTATAGTCTCCGGAACCGGTAATGTTTCACAATTAATTTAACGACTTCATACCATTCACAAGGTACGGTTGTATTCTCAGAGGTTACTGTTTTTTTTACTCAGCGTTTCCGAATTAATTCATAAGGGGCAGTTCTTAAATCTGCATGAATGTTTTTATAATTGCGATAGCGTTCTTTGAAAACTTCACCCTCGTCAACTGCTTTTTTAACAGCACAGTCAGGTTCCTGAAGATGCTGACAGTCACTAAAACGACACGTATCCTGATATTTAACAAAATCAACAAAATATTCTTTTAATTCATCTTGATAAATATCCCACAACCCCAATTCACGGATTCCCGGTGTATCAATCACAAATCCGCCAAAAGAAAGTTGAAAAAGTTGCACATGGGTTGTGGCATGCTTTCCCTTGTTTGTTTTTCCACTCACTTCCGCTACTTTTAAATCCAAACCGGCTTCCATTTTTTGTAATACGGAACTTTTACCAGCACCTGATGGACCAACGAGTACGGATACCTTATTTTTTAATTCGGATTTCAGATTTTCAATTGCGGTCCCTGTTCTAGCCGAGGTTAAGAAAACAGGATAGCCAATTTCAGGATAGTAATTTGAATGATTTTTAAATTTTTCAACTTCAGATAAATCAATTTTATTAATGCAAATAATTGCCTGCAATTCGTTTTTCTCAGCAATAACCAAATAACGATCCAATAATCCTGACTTAAAAGCAGGACGTTTAGTTGATAAAATAATCAGCATCTGGTCGATATTAGCAGCAATGATATGTTCCTGATACGCTTTGCCTGCCACAGATCTGCTTAATTTTGATTTCCGCGGTAAAATTTCTTCGATTACGCCTTCTTTTTCTGAAAAGAGATGAACAATCACATCATCTCCCACCTTCACCGATTTTTCTGCACCATTGGAGGTGCCCGGAATTTTACCCCGGATTTTACAGTTCACGATATTGTTATCGATATTCACTAAGTATTCATTTCGGGTAGCTTTAATAACTTTTCCGGTATTTTTTGCTATTTTTTGCATTTATTATTGTTTCCAAGCCTCATAAAATTCGGGAACCGAAACTATTCATTCCAAAATGCTTTACTCGCAAATGGGTAAAATTATAAATCCATATGTCTAAAAATACAAGGTGAAGATAAAAATTAATTAATGGGCAACGCAAATTTGATCAATGAGGAGACATAATTGGTGTTAAGAATACGCCGATCCTTCAAACCGGAAATACAGAGCAGATTAAAATAGCACTCGATTTTTCTTGTCACTTGGATCCGGCCCGCGGTGCAAATCACAGCTCTCTGTCGGATGGTATTTGGCATTAAACACTTCTTCGATTACACGCGGACAGTAATCTGTAGCCAATTTACCGCTGTCTTCGCATACTTCTAATCGAACAATATCAGGCGGTTGCTTAAAAGATTCGGTGGGTAAATTGAGTGAATCATCCACACATTTCATAAAATCTGCCCAAAAAGGGAGTGCGGCAATTGCTCCGGATTCTCCGGGACCCAGGGATAATTGCGGATCATCCAGCCCTACCCAAACACCCGCGGTAAGTGAAGGGGTAAATCCCACAAACCAGGCATCAGTAAAATTATTGGTTGTTCCGGTTTTTCCTGCAGCAGTTTTATAGAAATTAAATTTCCAGCGAGCGCGCCCACCCGTTCCGTTATTAATTACGGACTGAAGCAAATCCGTCATGATATAGGCAGTTGCCCGGCTTAAAATCTGGCTTCTCTCAATTTTTGATTGATATATCACATTTCCAAAACGGTCTTCCACACGAGTAATCATCTGAGGTTTAACCCGAACTCCCTGATTGGCAAATACACCGTAAGCAGAGACCAATTCTAACGGGATAACCTCGGAGCTTCCCAACGCCAGCGTGGGAAACGGTCGTAGTGGCGTACTAATCCCCATTCGATGTGCATAATCAGCCACAACCGGCGGTTCAACTTCCTGTATCAATCTTACTGCCACTAAATTTATGGATTTTCGAAGACCGTCCCGTAAAGTTGTTAATCCTCCAAAAGTTTTACCATAATTTTCCGGATCCCAGCGCGTGCCATCCGGATTTGTTACAACAACCGGTTGATTCATAAATTTATCAATTGTAGTGTAACCATTATCCATCGCTGCTGTATAAAGGAACGGTTTAAATGCAGAGCCCGGCTGGCGACGTGCTTGTACCGCCCGATTAAATTTGGACTCCTTAAAATCTCTCCCACCAACCATTGCCATGATGTGGCCATTATGATGGTTCAGGGCAACAAATGCAATTTGCACCTTTGCCTTCTCCTCAAAAACCGAATCCGGCATCTCTTTCTTTTCCTTCCATGGCTGCAGTTTTCTTTTCACTCTGGCCTGTAATTCAGGAAGAAATTCCTGAACGGAAGAATCCATACAAGTTTGAATTTCGGAGTTAAGGGTAGTGTAAACATTCAGTCCGTCTTCATAAACATTTACATTTAGGGAATCCCCCAGCACGTTCATTTCTTGTCTAACCTGCTCGGTAAAATATGGTGCTATCTTCCCATGCTCTTCAAATTCCCGCACTTTAATATCGAGTTGAGATAGACTGTCGTACTCTGCCTGAGTGAGGTAACCAACGGTTTTCATATTTCTCAAAACCAGGTTTCTTCGGTTTAATGCTCGATCCGGGTGCGTAATTGGGGAATAATAAGCTGGAGATTTCAACAATGAAATCAGAGTCGCACTTTCTTCCACATTAAGATCCATCGCATCTTTATCAAAATATTTCTTGGCCGCCGCCTGAATTCCGTAAACACCATGCCCAAAATAGGAAACCGTAAAATACATCTGCAATATTTCCTGTTTGGAGTAAGTGCGTTCAATTT
>CAZVKP010000073.1:0-10456 GCA_964627635.1 uncultured Calditrichaceae bacterium
CAATTGCTTGTTGATGAGCCGTTCCTGCTCTGGCTTTTTAATAGCCTGATTATTTCAGCAGCAGTGACCCTGCTCGGTGTCGCATTAGCAGCCACTGCCGGCTACGCATTCTCCCGTTATCAATTTAGCGGAAGAGAGGCTTCTCTGCTGGGAATAATTACTACCCAAATGTTTCCGGTAACCATGTTACTTCTTCCCCTGTTTATCATGCTAATAAAATTGGGATTATATGATTCTTACATCGGTTTAATTATTGCATATTCTGCTACTGCATTACCATTTACGGTGTGGCAGATGAAGGGATATTACGACACTATTCCGTATAGTTTAGAAGAAGCCGCTATGATCGACGGTGCTGGGCCGTTTTATACATTCTACCGGATCATTTTACCTTTAGCGCTCCCTGCGCTTGCCATCACGGCACTATTTTCATTTATGGCTGCCTGGTCAGAATATTTAGTGGCAGCGGTTTTACTACAAGACCGGGACTTATTTACGCTTCCGCTGGGATTAAAGTTGTTCCAGTCTAATATGGAGGTTGCCTGGGGGTTATACTCGGCTGCGGCCGTCATGGTGAGTGTCCCGGTGGTTATATTGTTTATGTTCCTGAGCAGGTGGCTCATATCTGGTTTAACATTGGGGAGTGTGAAAGGATGAGAGAATAAATTTATCATAATTATGAAATAAAACAGGATGTTTATCTGAAACAAAGGGGTTTAAGAAATGCTTGAAAACATTGCAAAGAAAATGAGTGAATTGGGCTTTACAAAATATGAGGCATGTGCATATATATCTTTACTTCAAAAATATCCGGTAACCCGTTACGAGTTAAGCAAGAATAGCGGTGTACCGCGATCTGCGATTTATGACGTTATTCGGAGATTGGAGAGCTATGGTGCGGTGAGTGCTTTGTCCATGCAACCGGAAAAATATGTACCCTTGCCACCCAATGAATTTCTTAAAATGATTGGTCAACGCTACCAGCAAAAAATCGAACATTTTCAGGAAAGTCTGAATGAGATTGATACCAAAATTGAATTGGGTCAGCTCTGGAATATTACCGGCTACAACAATTTGATTTCCAAATCTCTTGAAATGATTCAGTCCGCTGAATCGGAAATTTACTTATCAGTGTGGAAAAGTGAGTTCAAGGAAATTGAAAAAGAGCTCAAGTCTGCGATTGAACGCGGTGTAAAGGTTGTTATCTTCACTTTTACAAAAATTCCTGAAGTTGGTTTGACCTATAGTTACGGTTTAGCTGAGAAAGAATTGGAAAAAATTTGGGATCACAAATTAATTTTAATCCGTGATCGGGAAGAATTACTAATGGGCGAAGCCAGTAAAATTACCCAATTAAAGGCAGCGTGGACTAAAAATAAGGCGATTGTCGGAATTGCAATGAATCATATTGTTTTGGACGTCACCTTATATGGAATGCGAGCCGGAATTGATGTGAGTGAAGCGGCAATTGAAATGCATCCGGGAGAATTTGAGGTACTGGGCCATTTATTACAGGAAAAGTTTCCCGATAATCCACTGGTGAACCTGGATTTTTCCCGAAAATCAATCAATGAAGATTTTGATTTTTGAAATTAACATCGGAAAAGTGAGGTACCCATGATCAAACTCTTAAAAGTGCTTTTGATAATTACGATGCTTTCGCTTGTACTTACCTGTGAAAATCAAAACGGGGAGGATGAAGAACTGAAAGATTACAGTGACCAATCCACTGTACCTGCACCGAAATGGGCGAAAAACGGAGTCATTTATCAGGTTTTCCCCAGAGTGTTCACTCAGAAAGGCAGTTTTATTGCACTTCAAAATCGTTTGGATTATATCGAAAAATTAGGTGTGGATATTATTTGGCTGATGCCCATTTATCCAATCGGGGAAAAGGGACGCAAGGGAACAATTGGTAGCCCCTTTTCAGTGCAAGATTTCAGAAAGATCAATCCGGATTATGGCACCAAAGCGGATTTTCGGAATTTAGTGCAGGAGATTCACAATCGTGGTTTAAAAGTGATTATTGGAATGATCCCAAATCACGGTTCAAATGATAATGTATTGATGGAGGAACATCCGGAGTGGTTCATGCGGGATGAAGAGGGAAATTTCACGAGAGAAGTGGCAGATTGGAGTGATGTAACGGACTTTAACTATGATAACGCCCAGATGCGCGACTATATGATTGAAACAATGATTTACTGGGTTAAGGAATTTGATATCGATGGATATCGCTGTGATGTGGCAGGTATGGTTCCTTATGATTTTTGGGAAGAAGCACTTGACAGTTTGCGTGAGGTGAAAAATGATATTTACCTGTTAGCAGAATGGGAAGATCCTGAAATTTTGTTAACCGGTTTTAACTCCGATTATGGATGGACGGAATATCACACCATGAAAGATATCCGCAAAAAAGAGAAGCGAACCGCTGAAATTTTAAAGGTAGTTTCGGCAATGGACTCACTATATCCCCAAAATGCCCTTCCCATGCGTTTTCTGGAGAATCACGATGAAAAACGCAGCTTAAAAATGTTTGGGCCGGCGGCAATTGAGGCCTATGCCACACTATTATTTACTGTTCCCGGAATACCACTTATTTATGCGGGACAGGAAATCGGTGAAATAGAGAAACCTTCCCTATTTGAGAAATCGACCTTAAAATGGGAAAAAGGGGATACAGCACTTCAAAATATGTACAAATCTCTTATTCAATTACGCAAGCAACATTCCTGTTTTACTAACGGAAATTATACCCAGCTCCAAACTGCCTCCATGTCGGGATCCATTGGAGCGTTTTTACGAGAAGATGAAAACTCTGTAGCGATAGTCATTTCCAATTTAAAATCAAAAGTCGCTGAAAAAGTAATGGTGAGTCCCTCGGATTTTCATAAGACAAAGCTAAAAGAATTAATGATGTTCGATGCAAAAAATAAAGATAAAAAAACAGAATTCGGAAATATTTATTTTGAAGCAATGCCAGCATTTCAGACCGTGGTTTATGTGGGTGATAAATAATTTGTAATGGACATTTATTGATAAGTAAAAGTAAAAGATTTTTACTCGGATTACATCAAAGGATGGAGAGAATGATGAAGTTATTTCATGCGATTTTAGTTTTAATTTTAATGACGATTTGGGTAAACGCTCAAGTCGTTACGTCAGAACCGCCGTTTCCTACCCAGCAAGATTCAATTGTAGTATTCTTTGACGCCTCTGAAGGAGATCAGGGTTTAATGGGATACACAGGGAATGATGTTTACGCACATACCGGTGTTATTACAAATGAAAGCGCCGGACCAACTGATTGGAAACATGTAATTGCTGAGTGGGATGAAGACAAACCAAAAGCACTGTTAACGCGAGTTGATACCGACTTGTACAAACTGAATATTGGTTTCCCGCGAGAATATTATAATGTATCAGATCCAAATGAAGAAATTTTACAACTGGCATTTGTATTTAGAAATTCTGGCGCTTCACGAACTGGCCGTGCGGTTGGTGGTGACGATATCTTCTTGGATTTGTTTAAACCTGGTTTGACTGTAGTCTTAAGCGAACCTCAAATTGATGATTCATTCGGTGATCCCAAACGAAGCCCTCATTTTGCCTTCGAAGGGGATACAGTCGATATTTCAGCGACTGCCGCAACCATCGGGACAGAAATTGATCAGTTTAAGCTATTTAAAAACAGCAGCTTAATTGCGCAAATTCAAGATGATACGCTTAACTACCAATTCATTGTTATGGCCGGAGAGTCTGGTTATCAGAAATTTACCGTTGTCGCAGAAGATACGGCGAGTATAACGGACACCACCATGTTTTATGTAATGGTGAATCCTGAAGTACAAGAAGCGGCTGTCCCGCAAGGGGTTCGTGATGGAATAAACTATAAAAACAGCACCACCGTAACCTTATCGTTATTTGCCCCTCACAAAGAATTTATTTACGTAATCGGGGACTTTAATGACTGGAAGGTTGATACCACGTTTTATATGAAAAAGGAGGTAATTTCTTCGGATAGTGTGCGTTGGTGGCTTACCATAGATGGTTTAACCCCGGGTAAAGAGTACGGGTTTCAATATTTGGTGGATGGAAATTTACGAATCGCTGATCCTTTCACCGAGAAAGTTTTGGATCCATGGAATGATCAATTTATCAGTTCTTCAACGTATCCGGACCTTAAACCGTATCCTGAGGGAAAAACCGAACATGTGGTGGGAATTTTGCAAACCGATCAACAGCCGTTTACCTGGGTATATTCGGATACCTTTCAACGACCGGCAAAAAAAGATTTGGTAATTTATGAGTTGTTAATCCGTGATTTTATTGCTGCCCATAATTATCAAACCATGCAGGATACTTTGGATTACCTGGACAATCTGGGAGTGACCGCGATAGAATTAATGCCCATTATGGAGTTTGAGGGGAATAGTAGTTGGGGATATAATCCGTCGTTTTATTTTGCACCGGATAAATATTACGGCCCGGCTGAAGAGCTGAAGAAGTTTATTGACGAATGCCACCGTCGGGGAATCGCAGTGATTTTGGATATGGTGTTGAATCATGCATTCGGGCAGAACTCTCTTGTTCGTTTATACTGGGACTCAGCGAATAACCGTCCTGCACCCAATAATCCCTGGTTCAATCAGATTGCCAAACATGATTTCAACGTGGGATTTGATTTTAACCATGAGAGTCGTGCCACGCAGTATTTTGTTGACAGGGTGAATAAGTACTGGCTTACTGAGTTTAAATTTGATGGCTATCGTTTTGATTTGTCGAAAGGATTTACTCAAAAAAACACCTTAGGTGATGTTTCTCAATGGGGACAATTCGATCAGTCCAGAATAGATTTATTAAATAGGATGGCAAATCAAATTTGGGAAACCGATTCCACCGCTTACATCATTCTGGAGCATTTCGCTGAAAACTCCGAAGAGAAGTTACTATCAAATGCTGGAATGATGCTTTGGGGAAATTTGAACGGTCCCTATAGTCAATCCGCGATGGGCTGGCTGGAGGATTCCCAACGATCATCGAATTTAGCCGGTGGATATTACAAAAATCGGGGATGGAGCAAACCCCACTTAGTTACCTACATGGAAAGCCATGACGAACCCTGGCTGATGTATAAAAATTTGCAGTTTGGAAGGAGCAGTGGAGGCTATGACATACAAAATTTAAATACAGCTCTTAACAGAATAAAACTGGTTGCTTCTTTCTTTTTAACTTATCCGGGTCCCAAGATGATGTGGCAATTTGGAGAATTGGGTTACGATCAGGAGCTACCTGAAATTGGAAGAACCGATCCAAAACCCATATTGTGGAATTATTTTACTCAGCCCGAACGCCGGAAACTTTACAGAACTTATGCTGCTCTTATCAAGTTGCGAAGGGAAAATGAAGTTTTCACCAGTACCGAAACTGATGTCAATATGCGAGTGGGCCAGGGACAATTTGACCGTCGGGTAAATTTATCTCATCCCAGTATGAATGTGACAATCATTGGTAATTTTGATGTGGTGGAAATAGGGGTCGATCCCAATTTTCAGCATACCGGCAGGTGGTACAATTACTTTGAACGGGATAGCGTGGAAATCACTGATGTAAACCAGACTGTGGTGTTGAACCCGGGAGAATTTCATATTTTTACGGATAAAAAAGTGGAATTTCCGCAACCGGATTTAGTGACCGCAATTGAAAAGAACGTAACTTCGCTGCCCCAATCATTTGAATTAGGTCAGAACTATCCCAATCCATTTAATCCTACGACAACAATTGATTTCCAAATTCCCAAAGCAGTTGATGTGAAAATGGAGGTATATAATATTTTGGGTCAGAGCATACAGACCTTAGTAAACAAACCAATGCAGCCTGGCAGCTACCAGATAAACTGGAATGGGAAAGACCGCCAGGGCAATAGCCTCTCCAGCGGAATTTATATCCTTCATTTTAAGGCGGGAGATTTTGTAGAGACCCGTCGGATGCTGCTGTTGAAGTAATCGGCGATGGAGTGGTAAATGTTGAATGAAGAGTTTATATATGAAGAAATGAAGGGAGTGTAGCAATTTTCAAACTGATCAGAATGCATATCCGGGGGATGGGGTTGAGGTTCATTTAAAATTAATCTTGTATATTTATTAATCAGGCTGATCTAACGACATGATTATATTCTTTATTTAGCGGAATTATTTTTGTAACTGAGAGTTGAGTGATTTATTGAAAATAGTAGAATTGTGATCTTCACATAACAATAGATTTAAAACTCCCTTTTCGGATATCATAGCATCTATTTTTAGATTCAAAAATTGATTTCCTGCGTATTCTTAAGATTTAAGAAATAATTGTATAACCCGTTGTGCTAATAAATAGAACAAAGAGAGACCTGGAAACCGCTTCACAGAGGTGATCACAATGTGAGAAGCGGTTAATTTTAAAACACTTATAGGTTCAGTCACCCTGCTGAAGCAGGGTGTTAATTGAAAATTCTTTTTGTATTAACATCCGGCAGCAGCCCGTCAAGGGGCCGTCGGGCTCCGGCTCTTGAGGGACCGGGCTTTTTACTGGCCGGATGATCTTAAGATATTTCGTAAAATAGATAACCGTTTCCCACGAAGTGGTGCCTATGGCAAACGGTTTTAAATTAATTAGCACAACGAGTTTGTATATTCCCAAAGTAATTACTTGTAGTGAATAAAAAATTGTTATAGATTATGAGTCTAAATAAGGAGAGTTGGTTGTGTGCTCCCGGATGCTCTTATACTGAAACTCTATTGCCATAGTTTGCTGTTCTAAAAATCTTTTTTATATGATGGAAGTGTTGATATTTTCTTTGTTCGTTTGATGTTGGTCACAGGTTCATAAGTATATTATAATTTAATTTAAGGTTATGTGCGATTAATTTTTGGGACCGTTTTTGAATTGCGATATAGTTGATTGAATTCTGTTAAATATAAAACTTACTAAAATAGGAGGCTTTTATGATGAATGATTTACGAGTATCTAAGGGAATGGGTGGGATGATTTCTCTAAGTTTAATTATTTTATTTCTGATTTCATCACTATCTCTGGCTGGCACAAATGATGTGCAGTTTAAAGGTGATCTGGAGAAATATGTGACCAGTCACCCGGAATTGTCCGAGAAGATATCTCAGGTAAAAACAAATCAAAAATTTCATCAATTTGCGAAAGAGAAATTTCGGGCAGCAAAACAACACAAGCTATTTCAGCAAAAAATTAAGGATTATCCCTTCGAAGAAAAAATTGCTCTTTTTCTAAAATATGCCAAAAAGTTGGAAACGCAACACGGAAGTATGAAAGCTTTTTACGAAAAGACCCGCAAGCAAAGAATGGCTTCCGTGGAAAGAGCAGCAAACGGAAGTATCCAGGGAACTGTATCACTCGAAGGGCAACCACCGTTTTTTGGCGATATTGAAGTGGTTGTTTTTGATGAATATGGTTTCTTTGTAGATGGCGTTTTTGCAAGTTCTGTTGATGGAACATATGAAGTTAACGGTTTATATCCAGGGGATTATTTTGTTTTGACCCGTAGTCCCTATGTGGATGAATTTTATGATAACATTCCTGCAGCGTTCAAACAGGAATGGCGAAATGCCTCGCTGGTTACAGTTGCTGAAGGAGGCACTGCCACGGGAATTGATTTTGACCTGCTTAGAGGTGCCAAGATTACCGGTACTGTTTACGAAACGGATGGTACCACGCCGCTCGCCTTCAATTCTATATTTTTTAATGTGTATCTGGCAGACCGTCCTCTAATTATTACTTCCCCATTTGCATTTACCACAGATCAGGGTAAATATGAGATCAATATTCCTATGACCGGTTCGTTTAAAATTGAAGCCTCTTCATTTGACCGTAAACCGGAATTTTATGATGAAAAGCCGGATTGGATGAGTGCCGATCCCATTGTGGTAAATTCACTGGCTGATTCGATTGGCGGGAAAGATTTTAGTTTAGAGCCGGATACCACCGTAATTCCGGATCTTGCCGGCGGAACTATCCAGGGAACAGTCTATGAGGAAACCGGAAGTATGCCGATTGGCGCTGCACTGGTAGTCGCATTTGATGTTTCCGATACCTCCATTGCCAGCCTGGGTATTTCAAATTCTGATACCCTGGAATTTAACGAAGGTGGACCTGGCGATTACCAATTACCTGGTTTAAGTCCGGGTAGCTATGTCGTTTTGGCGAACGATTTTATCGGGCCCTATGAGGGCGAATATTATGAAAATGCTGAAACACCGGATGCGGCAACTCCGCTCACTGTAACGGAAAATGAAACCATAACAGACATAGATTTTACCTTACCCATGGGTGGCAGCATCAGTGGAAACATTACCAGTGCTACTGGTGACAGCCTTGAATCTGTTTTAGTTGTAGCAGTAAAAGCTGATTTCTCCGGTTTAGATGGCTGGATTTCCGAGAAGTTTGATTTAGGATTTACAATTTCTGATAACGAAGGTAATTATGTGATTCCGGGATTATCTTCAGGGGAGTATATTTTAAGAACTGTCTCGCTCTTTAGCCCGCATGCCGATTCGGTACTTGATGAATACTATGACGATGTCCAGAGCATTTTTGACTATTCTGACGCAACGCCGGTACAGGTAAACTCTCCCGATCCGACAATAGATATAAATTTCGAACTCGAATTGGGCGGTGGGATTGCCGGTCACTTTTATGAAGTTGGCACCACAACACCTGTTCAAGGAGAAGGTTTTGTAGTAGCGATTAATGTTTCTTCCGAATTACCGGCCTTTGCAATACCAAAATATAATCCGACGGATGGCGCTTTTGAACTGCGTCCATTACCAACAGGTGTATATGTGCTATTGGGTTTAGTAGCCCAGGCAGATACAGTGTCCTTTCGCTACATTCCTCAATTCTATGATGGTGCAAGCTCTCCTGATGGTGCCAATCCGTTATCAGTAATTGCACCGGATAATCTCACGGGGATCGATTTTCAAATGGTTCGATCCGGAACCATACGGGGTATGGTGTTCATCGAACCAAATTTCCCGGTAGGTGCGGATTCGCTGTCTCAGACTATGGTTGCCGCCTTCGATGCCAGTACTGGTGATTTCAGAGGCAGTGGCGATGTTACATTTGCCGGAGGCTATCGCATTCCCGGATTGGTACCCGGTGACTATAAAGTTGTTGCGTATCCAATTTATCCGGGTTTTGCAGCGACTTATTACGGAGGTGGAGCCACTTTTGATGACGCAAACTCAAGCGTATTAACAGTAACTCCCGACGATACTGCCAATGCGGATATTACACTTGCCAGTGGGGAAGGCGTGATTTCCGGAACTGTTTATGCGGCAAATAGCACGCGGGAAACCAAACCGCTTAATGGGGTATTGGTGTTAGCTTACGACCAGACCGGACACGCAGTTTCCGCCGGATTAAGCGGATTGGATATAAATACCGGTTTACCAACCATGGAGCCGGGTGGTTATCAGATTCCCGGCTTAATAGGAGGAGACTATTATGTCCGAACCTTTTCTCTATTCCAATTATTGTTTTTACTGCAGAACTTGGAACAGCAGGATATTGCACTTCGCTCAAACGCATTTGCTCCGTATGCAATTCAACAAGAGGACCTCGATTCATTAAATCTCGAACTTCATGTAGACGCCTGGTATGATGGAGTTGTGTTAGAGCCTGCAGAAATTGATCTTTTCTCGCTGGTATTTCGATTACTCTTCCTGGGTGGCGAGTCCTTCTTCCCGGTTCCTCTGGCAACAGCAATTCATGCAGAAGCCGATCCGGTATCTGTTAGTAGTCCCGGGGTAACACCGGATATCGATTTTAATTTACCTTCTGTGGAAGATTTGATAACTTCAACAGAACCTCTTGCAAATAACGCGCTTCCTGAAAAATTCCAGTTATTCCAGAACTATCCGAATCCGTTCAATCCTGTAACCAATATTTCTTTCCAGGTGCCGAACTCTGCCCATATTCAAGTGAATGTTTATAACATTCTGGGTCAAAAAGTTAAAACACTTATTGATGGAATGAAAAATGCCGGTTCTTATACTGTGCAGTGGAATGGTAAAGATGAAAATGGACAGCAGGTCGCATCGGGATTCTATGTTATCCAATTGACATCTAATGAAGTGGATATGACTCGCAAGATGATTTTGATGCGGTAAAGCTGGTAATTTGTAATTTGAGCTTTGTTATTCGTTAAATTTGTGAAGAGTGTAGAGATCTAAATCCCCCTTTTTCCCATTTACGTTTGGGATTAAAGGGGGATTTTTATTGAATTATTCCCTACTTATTCATTTTTATTAATAAATATTATCAAAAAATGATTATGTCATTTGCTCTGCATTCTGTATTAATATTAAATTCTTTGTATTACTTGGTGATGGTATTAATACCTCATCCCCTTCCCCTCACACGGTGACCACCATGTGGCATCCCCCTT
>CAZVKP010000074.1:0-10447 GCA_964627635.1 uncultured Calditrichaceae bacterium
ATCGATAGTTTCAATGGCTTCTCGGTAGTTTTCTTCTTTAAACGATTCGTTTGCTAAAATGAGCAAGATATTTGCTTTTAAATTTTGAGGTAATACATCAAATTTAAGAGCTTTCTGAAGAAGTTCTTTGCCCTTCTCGGTTTGTTGATCGAGTAAATAGGTTTGTCCCAGTTGAAATAAGGCGTAAACATTATTCGGTTCATGGTTAACCTGTCTTTCCAAATATTGGATATTCCTATTTATTTTATTCCTCAAAACATCATCGTTCTGAGAGTAGCCCAAATGCTCAATTGTAGCATTCAATTTTTTAAGCTTGGCATTGATTCTCTTCAGAGCGGGAGTGATCTGTTCATGAATTTTGCCCTCAAATTTAGCTCCGGGTAATTTCTTAAAAAGTCTGGGATAGGCTTGAACATGCGGAATATCTCCTAAAACCCCTGAAACCTCACTTTTTACCTTAATATAAAATGCATCTGCTTTATTTGACTGAACTGCTTTTAAAATTGTTTGGTGGTGCTCTTTTGGTAGACGTTCATCGGCATCCAGATATAATATCCACGGTGATGTGCATTTCTGTACTGCAAAATTTCGAGCCTTGGCGAAATCATCCTGCCACTCAAATTGGTAAACCTTTGCTCCTGCCTTTTCAGCAATTTTAAGGGTGGAATCACTACTGCCGGTATCAACAACGACCATTTCTTCAACTAAACCTGATACGCTCTCCAGGCATCCCGGTAAAAAGTTCTCTTCGTTCTTTACGATCATGCATAGAGAGATGGCGGAGCGGGAATTTTGTGCTTTAAGATTATTTCTATTTCTTGATTTCTTCTTTTGGTGTTTTGATTTATGCTTTTTTCGTTTTTTTGCCATAACTATTGTCCGGACATTTCCATTTCAGTGTATTCAGTTGCAGGGTCTTTATCGTTTTGAACCGTTAGTAAACGTGGCAATACTCTTTGAAGGGTATTCTCCACTTTTTGAATTTGCCAATTTAAAACAGTCGCTATTTCAATTACCGTTAATTTCTCGTAGAAGAAAAGTCCCAAAATGGTTCTTTCATTCAGGCTTAATTCTCGTAGTTGTGAAAGTAAAATATCTGGATGAGTGTTTGACCCGGTCATTGTTTTTACACCCTTTAATATTTGATATTCCATAACCTTTTAATTTGTCTTGCAGCAAAAACCAGCTTGCTTCTTTGGTTTAAAACGGAAGATTGGTTCTGTTTCTTTACTCTTTCAATAAGTTCATTCCGATAGATTGTAACTGATTCGGGCGCCTGAAATCCCAATTGCACTTTATTGTTGTCAATAGCTATTACTTTAATGAAAATGTCTTTTCCGATTACAACGTTTTGTCCTAACTTCCTTGTTAGTACTAGCATGTTACACCATCCTTGGTTATGTTTTAGCATCCTGCTACGTTAATGGGTGGGAAACCGGCAGTTCATCCGAAGTTAAGATAATTTGTTTCCCTTCCCTTTTGACATAATCGATAATAATGGGTCCTTTTAAATTGAGAGTAACTTTTTCTCCTTCTCCTTTTAAAGTTACCACACAGAAAACGTCCGCTACGGAATCTTCTGACTTTAATTGTTTTATAATATTTGAAGGAAATTCCTGCTCGTAATCTTCGGTAATTAGAAACGGATATAAAACAGGAAAACCAATTTCTTTTTTATCGAGAGAAACAAGCCAGCGGAATGGCTCAGAATCTTCGTCATCCACAATTACAAAATTATTACAATCCTCGAATCCAATAATACCGTTTGGGAAATAAATGACTTTATCTTCCGAGACCTCAAGTTCTCCAAACTGTTGCGTCGCCACTTTCATTTAAATTCTCCGTTTCTCATTCTTCTCTCAATTATTGCAATTCAAATGCCAGAAAATTGTTTTAATATTCAACATCTTTATTTAATAATTTATTAACAACTTATAAGATCATCCGGTTTCTCAAGTTTCCTTTCATTCTCCCTTTTTCAACACAAAACAATGAGTTTTCAACAGTTACTTCATATAATTCATAAGCGAAATATTCATTGTTCTTGCCAAAACCTGAAGTGCGGATTGCAACCCGGTTTCATGCATTTGTAACTCTGTAATTGCCTTAGCTATATCGGTATCTTCGGTTCTTGAAAGCATCTCTTCCAATTTCACATCCTGATTTTCGTATTGTTGAAGAAACATCTCAAACCGATTTATTTTTGCTCCCAGATTGGCATTTTGCTGAACTACCTGATTTATGGAACCGTCCAAATCATCAATTAATGCTTGAACCGCCTGAGCATCTTGCGAACGAAAGGCATCTCTAAGATCAATTAAACTTTGAAATACATCAGTACTATCCAGAAATGCTTCCTTTCCATTTACATTGTATTGATATACTTTATGTTCGCCAATTTCCGTTTTTAAAGCCCCTTCAATATTATCCGGAATACTGGAAACCATTGAACCATCAGGTGCAAGTGAGAAAGGCTGTTGATGGGTATTTGAACCACCAAACAGGTATCGATTATT
Source organism: uncultured Calditrichaceae bacterium (assembly GCA_964627635.1). Lineage (GTDB taxonomy): Bacteria > Calditrichota > Calditrichia > RBG-13-44-9 > RBG-13-44-9 > CAZVKP01. The sequence goes on from CAZVKP010000074.1 coordinate 2,517, forward strand.
AAATTTGGTGTTACTTATATCCACCAGTTCTTTTAAATATTGATCAACCTGTTCGGCAAAAGCATTCCAGGTCTCAGCTTGTAATCCATCTGCTCCCTGTATAGCCAGATCTTTAGTCTGCATTAGTAGATTGGCTGCATCGTCCAGGGACTGAGATGTCATGTTCATGAAGTCTAAAGCATTATTGAGATTCGATTCAAACTGGCCATTAAGTTTTAATGTTTTTTTGAGTTGCAATACTTTTTCGATTTTTTCGGGATCATCTGATATTTGATTTATCCTTTTGCCGGTGGCGATGTTTTTGCGTAATTTTGCGATATGTTCCCTGGTATCATTAACTTCCCGAAGCAGGTTTTGTATGCTGTAATTTTGGGTGACTCTCATGGTTGCTTCCTTGCTGTATTTTAATTTAGAATCCTTTCCTTCTCTGATTTTCTAATCTTTATTCAAACGGATTACACCATATTAATAACGGTTTTCATTATTTCATCTACAGCCCCAACAACCTTGGCGGCTGCTTCAAAGGTTCGTTGATATTTAATTAAATTCGTCATTTCTTCATCAAGAGAAACGCCGGATATTTGTTCTCGCTGATTTTGAATCTGATTCGTTAATAATTCTTGATTGCTCCGGGTGTTTTGCGTCCTTTGGATGTCGATCCCCAAATCGGAAATCATGGTGACATAAAAATCATTCAGTGTCTGTGTTTGTCCGTTAAGCAATTCATAGGTTCTCAGGTTTGAGATTGCAGACGCATTCTCTCCGTTACCGGGTGTGCCATCAGTCGAAGCTGCGATGTTCGTTACATCGTCTCGAATTTCTGTGGAAATATCCAGGGTACCGGCTGTATCACCGGTAAAAAATTGTATTCCTGTGCTGCTGGTGGGGGGATCACCAACTGGCAGTCCCTGCCCGGCACTATGAATTTTATTGGTTTCCGCCGCCAAATTTTGGGCTAAGGTATCTAATTTTGTTTGCAGAGCGGGTAATTCCTGATTATGCATTTCCATTAAAGCGCCTAATTTACCATAGCGCAACTGATGCGTATTACCATTCTCAGAAAGTATTTGAATTTGAAGTTTTCCGTTTTCGCTGGCAGTTTTATAGCTAAGCTGATTATTTTCCGTTCCCGAAACCAACGTCATTCCCTCAGCATAAACGGATACCTGCCCGGTTTCATTTTCCGAAAAGCCAATTTTTACATATTCTGCTAAACGGTCCAGCATCAAATCCCGGCGGTCCCGCAAGTCGTTTGCCGTACCCACTCCGGTTTCTGCTGTGGTAATTTTCCGATTAAGCTTTGCGATTTGCTGTGTTAGTTCATTGATTTGTTTTACGGTTGTTTCCGTATCATTTCTTGCGGAGTGCCTTAAAGCGTCTAATTGTGAAGTTCTTTGGTGAAAGCTATCCACCAGTGTTATTGCTTTTTGCCGCAGACTGTTGCGAATTGCCATATTTTCGGGTTCAGATGCCAGATGACTGAATTCAGTAAAAAACTCAGTCATTAAATTGCCGATACCATTTTCGGAAGGCGCCTGAAAAATAGACTCCACCTGGCTGTATAATTGTTCTTTAATTGTAGCATTGCCCAGAGAATGGGCAGATTGCCGGAGTCGGTTATCCAGCAAGCCATTTCTAATTCTCTCAATAGAATCTGTTGTAACACCCAACCCTAATTGGCCTTCGGGTAATTGCAAGGGATCAACGGTTTTGTTTTCCACCCGTTGTCGGGAATATCCCGGTGTATTCACATTGGCAATATTATGACTGGTCACATCCATCCCCAATCTGCTTGCCCAAATTGCGCGCCGTGCAACATCTAAACTTTGGAATAAACCTGCCATTTATCACTCTATAATTTTTGGTTAAAAAGCACGTTACTCATTGCTTGTTTTCGTTTCGGATGATAAACAGCATCGGATTTTTGTCCCCTTTGCAAATGATTAAGGGTAGACCGAACCAATGCCAATGAATTATGAATAAGTAAGGTATTGTTTTGCTTTACCGTTTCAATTTGCGAAACCAATTGTTTTATTTTTTCTAAATAACCCAAAGCAAGATTTAAGTTTGAATCATCCAGAATGAGCTGAATAATTTGTTCGGTGGAATTTGTTTGGACGTTATGTGTTTTAGCGGCGCTTCTAATTAATTCCTGCCACTGAGATTCCACCTCCTGTAATTTGCTCATACAATCGACTTGCATTTCCGAAAAATGGTCGATCTGTTCGGTATTTGTGCTTACTAAAGCCCGCTGTTGTTGTAGCATTAATTTTTTAAGTTCGGTGAGGAGATTCAAACGATCTTGTAATTTTTGAAGAATAACTTTTCCGTGTTCCATTCTCAAATCCTTCCTTAGATACAATCAATATATTCGGAAGTCCTCTGAATTCCTTTAACATCCTCTGTATTTTGATGCAAATTAATTCAGTCGCTTCAAATGCCGGGAAGGAGTGAGGGCTGGTGGATCAGCAGTGGTGCTGGGTCTTTCCTTTACCACCACAATAAATTGTGGTGGTTGTTTTATCTTCTGGTTTTACTACTAACCGTTACCGAGTATGGTGATTATGCATGGTTGAGTAATTACGTTTTAATTTACTTTCTTCTTCTTTTCCTTTCTCAACACATCCCAATTTCCCTTCTCAAGATCGGGAAGCATTTCTTTGATGGATTGTCTTCTTCTCAACATTTTTTCCAGGCGAAATCCCAGTCCCTTGACATCAACCACGATGGCTCCCAGGAGATTTTCTCCATCATGGATCAGTTTGACATACTGCCCACTCTGTTTGTCTAAATGTACAATTTCGCTTTCTGCGGCATTATCTTTGTATTTTTTCCCCAAGGCAGTCATATCCACGCCCGCAACCTTCAAAATATGCAAAGGCAAACTTCCCTCATACTGACAAGGAATTCCTAAAGCACTCTCACCGGCTGCTAATCCCTGGTCAACCGCGCCGGGCCAAATCCCGTGAATAATGTCCCTGTGCTCAGCTACATCGCCCGCTGCGTAAATATTGGAATAATTGGTTTCCAGTCTGTCGTTAACAACAATTCCGCGGTTCACCTTTATGCCTGCTTCCTTCGCTAAATCCGTATTGGGAACAATCCCGGTGGCGATTAACGCCATATCTGCCGGAATTTTTTCACCGGATTCCAAAACAAGCTCTTCTACCTGGAACTCACCTAAAAACTCCCGCGCTTTTATTGCCGGTTTGAATTTGATTCCCCTGTTTTCAAGAGTATGCTGTAGGACACTTGCGCCGTTTTTATCCAGTTGTTGTGGCATGATGTGATCAGCGACTTCTACAACAGTAACCTGAAGACCCAACTTATTTAAGCTGGATGCCGCCTCAATGCCTAAAATGCCTCCACCAATGACTACTGCAGTTCGACATTTTCCTGCAAATTTCCGAATGGTCTGTGCATTTTGAAGATTGCGTAAAACGAAAATACCGTTACGACTGAGTCCCTTAATGGGTGGTAAAAAGGGATGTGCACCGGTTGCAATGATTAATAGATCGTACGAATGAATTTCTCCGAAAATATCTCTGATTTCATTTTTTTCCGGATGAATTCCAATAATCGGTTTTTGTCGATATACCTTTATATTATGTTCTTCATACCATTGTGGCGGATAAATTTGAATATCATCGGGATTAGATTCATCCCCTATAAAAGTGGAGAGGTGAATTCTGGAATAAAAATGGTAGGGCTCATCCGTAAACATCAGTATTTCCACTGATTTATTTTTTTCGCGGATGGACTTTGCCGCTTCCATACCGGCAGCACCGTTCCCGATAATCAGAATTCTGCTAATTTTGTGGTTATTTTGTTCACTATTTGTTAATTCTATTTGTTCGAAATCATCCGAATCTGCTCCGCAGACCGGGCAATAATCCGGAGGGGTATCCCCGTCATGAATATATCCGCAAATTTTGCAGCGCCATTTTTTCATATGAATCAGTTATAATTATCTTTAAAATTCGCTAAAATTTATGCTCAAAATTGTTTTAGTACGATCCCTGAATTTGAGCTTCCAGTGTTGCTTTGATTTTTGCCTTGGTCTCTTGCAAGTGTGCTTTTGTATAGGTATCGTCTATCCCGGTTTCAAGCGCTTGTTCAATCTGCTCTCTAATGTCTACTAAATCCGCACGTGCCAAAGTAATGGCGTCGTGGGGCAGCATTTTAGGAGAGTTAACCACAATATTATTCAATACGTAAAGATGCATTCTTTGGAGTTCTCTGCGGAAACTATTAATTTTATTGGCGTCTTTCAATTCCGACCACACCGATTCTCTAACCACTTCAAACAGTTCCGGCATGATAAATGGTTCTTCCCCGTCCTCAAAACGAAGCTCGTTATCCTGCACACGCTGAAGCACCAGAGGATCGTATAATCGGAACATGGCAGATGCCTGAATGAGCTGAACAATTCCGTGGATCGGATAATCAATGCGAGTCATTCTCCAAACGGTGCCTTCAAAATCCGGGAGACGTTGCGGCGCTAATTTGTTGAGCAATTCCGGTGAAAAGCGGAATGCATCCGGCGCGAAAAGCTTATTTGCAAGCAACTTGAGAGCTTCACGCTGTTTTTCCGCCGGCACAACATTGAACGGTTTACGCCCGTCGGGGTCATCAATATGGTCCCGATGATAATAGATTCCTCCCACAAACCTTGGTAAATTTGCTGCTGCCAACGCAAATTCGGTTAATCCCTGGCCGAATACTAACCGATACTTTTGATATTTTTCTGCCTTGTCATTAAATTTATCCGGAATTTCATTCCATAATTCATTTGCCAAATGGGTTCGCTGGTCGTAATAGGTGACGGGATCTTCTCCTAAATCAAATAGACTGGTTTTGGGATCGATGCCTCTGGTTGAGAAACCAAATGCATCTTCGTCTGTGCCATACTGCAATTTGGGATTTGCAACCCGTTCCGCAATCTTTTCCAGCATTTCCTTCTCACTTATTTTTGAATCCGGATCCAGCGGTTTGTACGCATATTCAATTGCCCAGTAATCGTAGGGACCCAGGGTGGTTTGGAAATAATCTGCTTGGGGCTTTCCCTTTGGAGAAATATTCACCGGGTTATAATCCATAACCGACCCGGAAATTCCATGTTTTTGGGTGAACGATTTGTCCTGAAGTTCGTCAAATGACACTGTAGAGCTTGCTTTAAAATTGTGACGAAGTCCTAAGGTATGTCCCACTTCATGAACAAGTAAATCCATTAAACCTTTCTGGATAAATTCCTTCAAATCTTCGTCATTTTCCATTAGCCCACGTGTTTGCAGTAAGCTCCAACCGAAAGCCATTTGGTGAGCCAATCCATTGGAATAGTTGCATTGATAAGGTAAAAAATTCTCAGAAAGTTCGGGAACGCTACCCGTTTTGGGCCACAGGGTTTTAGTTGAAACATCCGTCCAGGAAACCGGGGTAACAAATTCACCAAACTCACGAGAATAGAACCTGACGAAATCTGCGCTGATCCGGATATCCGCATCATAAATCTGTCCGGTGAAAGGATTGGCGCGGGAGGGTCCCACTGCATATCCACTGCCCGGTTGTATAATCCAGCGAATTGTGTTATACCGGACATCAGCGGGATCCCACTCCGCATCATCCGGCATCTGCTTTACCTGAATGGCATCCTGAAAACCAATTTTTTCAAATGCGTCGTTCCAAAGGAGAATCCCCTTGCGGATTGCATCGCGGTATTCCACCGGAATGGTATTCTCTAACCAGAAGACAATCGGTTTTCGGGGTTTAGATTTTTCGAATTCAGGCTCCGATTTTTCCAGATGCCAGCGATTGATGTATCGATCATAAGGAGAGTCTTTCAGCAGAGAGCTGTAATCCTGGTGCATACTGAGGAAGTGTCCCACCCGGTCATCTGCTGCCCGTGGTTTGTAATCGGTCTCCGGAAGAGAAGACAAACTGTAATTATAGCGATGCATCATACTGCGGGAATCCGGTAAAGTGTAGAGCGGCGTTGGTTTACTGGATTTAAAATGGAGCTTTACTTCAATTTCGGTGTTCATCGGAAAAGATTTTAATTTGGAGATATAACTTTCCCCTTTGTCAAAAGTATAAGGGATGTTCGCTCTATTGGTTAAATAACCGACATCGGTCAAATCTGTGAGAAAAATTTTGGAGGCGTCAATCAGGATGCTCCCCCGGTCGGGATGTGGTTGGCTGGCAATTTTGGCACTTTCCCACAGGGAATTCGAGAAATCCCGTTCAATCGCCCGCCGGATGGCGGCATCTTTACTCGCCCTGAATTTGACATTTTTTTGAATGAATTTGACCTTTTTACCCACAATCTCAATAAAAAATGGAAATTCGCCTAACATAGCGCCGCCATCAAACAGAAATGCATCACCGCTTTGCCGGGTGATGCCGCACAGGTAGATGGGACCAAACTGATCCTGCCGGATTTCCATATAAACTTTGCCTTCTTTTTCGTTGGAATAGAGGTTAAAAAGCCCCTCAATTTTTTCGTAGCCTTCAATTACCTCCTCAAATTTGGGTTCTTTGGGCTTTTTCTTTTTTATCTTTTCGGCTTTCTCTTCAGTTTTGGTGGTATCTTCGGCTGCTTTTTCCTCATTCTCATCCTGTGCCAAAATCCGACCATTTAACAAAAAAACTATTAATATGGTGAGACTAATCTTGAAATATTTATTCACAGTTCTTCCTCCGATTGTTGTTCAAAGAATAATTGCGCCCAAAATCACGTGCCCGGAAGCCGCCGGGTCAAGTGAATTTTAATTGATAGCTTGAATTTTGACCGATACATATTTACTGCAATACCTCCATTGCTTTTTGTCCCGATAGGGACAAAATATTTATAGCACAATTAAATTTCCACATAGTTCGAGTCCCTGTAGGGACGAAATATTATTTATCCGGTATCTTGCAAAATATATCGTTCGTCGTATTCTATGTCGAAGCTTCAAGTATTTCGCCCCTTACGGGGCTTGTTTTTTTGGTTTTAACCTTTGCTACAATTATATCGTCCCTAAAGGGACTTTAATTTCCTGCATCTCAGATTGTATTCGCTTCTTCTGATCAGTTTTGCATTACCGTACTAACTTAAACTCAGGCAGAAAATATATGGATATTGGCGTTCCCAAGCAAGAAGCAAAGGATTCCGCTTTATCAGCAACAATGAGGATAAACGATGGGATTAATTTTAAAACAAGAATAAAATTGTTTCCAATTCGGTCAAAAGAGAAAGATGACAATTTTTCCAGGTGATTATTGGAAGAACATCAATAGTAATAAATATGCAACTATTAGCGTGAACTTAAACTTAGAGCTATTGATTAACCTACTTTTTTGAAAGTGGGCACCGTGTGATAAATGGGGTGATAGCACACCTTCTCCTGAAGCAAAGAATCTAAAAGAATAATCACCGAAGCTTTGACCACCGGAATACATCCCTCACTGTCGTTTAACAGAAAATAAAATATTTCACTTGACAAATTATTTAATTTTTTTTTACTATCGAGAAGAATCTCATAAATATTCCATTAATCATCTAAAAAGGGAGGAATACATTGTGAAGAATTTACTTTTTTCATTGCTTTCGATTTTATTGGTGAATGGTTTCTCTCATTCCACATCTGAGACACATACTGTTTTCAGAATTGGGGGTATGGAGCTATCGCCCTACAGCTATGGATACATGGAAACCCACCCACATCGTCCGATCGACAAATCGAACACGGATTTTGCAAACTATTATGCGAAAATATCATTGTGGTTAGGTGGAATCACAACTGATGGAGATACAATTGTAAGCAGCCCTGAAATGAGTAACCGGAATACGGATACCGATTTTACTCCGACAAAACTTTTCCGGGACACGCTGAATGTCTTACAATTGGAAGACGAAGAATATTCTGTAGTTTCGGGTTATCAGAATGCCC
>CAZVKP010000075.1:0-10436 GCA_964627635.1 uncultured Calditrichaceae bacterium
TTGTGATTATCAGTTCTTTCTCCCCTTTTTTTCATGAAACTTTTGACACTACCTAGATTCTAATAATACAAAATTATTTTTCAAAATTCTCCCTAAATTTAATCATTTTTTTTAAATCTTTCACTTTTTTATCTATTGCAAACAGATATATAGCAATACTAATCCAAACAATCAAGAAAATAATTAATAATATGTATGGTTTCATTCTTTTTCTCCTGAGATTGTTAATGTTCGTTTTATTTTCTCCAGATCAATTTTCAATTTTAAAATCCATAAAAATAACAAAGTAAATGCAAAAATGGATGAAAAGAATACCCATCTTATTGCAGGAGTCATTTTTTTATCCGGACTGGCTTCAAATACAGGATTCTCCGGGTGCAGTGTCTCTACCACTCTGGGTACAACAAACACCAGAAAAGGAACCGTGACAAATGCCAATATAGAATAAACTGCAGATAACTGAGCACGTTGTTCATCATTCTCTATGGCAGACCTCAGAGAGAAATACGCTGCATAAATTAAAAGCAAAATTAGAATGGAAGTTTCACGGGGATCCCAATTCCAGAATGAGCCCCATTCCATTTTAGCCCAAATGGATCCCGTAACAGTTGCAATAACACTAAAAAGGAATCCTAATTGCGCAGCAGATGCTGCATGAACATCGTGATCTAAATTTTTATTTTTTAAATATAAAATACTGTAAACCGCGGAAATCAGGAACGCTAACACGGCTACCCACGCCATTGGCACGTGGTAAAATATCACTCGGGAGGTGCTCACAAACCCCTGGGCTTCCGGCGCAATATACAGGGAGCCATAAATTACAAATACCAGAAAAAGAACAAGTAATATTTTTAAAATCAGAAATGCTTTATTATGAAAAGTGATATTCATTAATTCCTCCAAATAAATTCAAATAATAAAAAAGACACTGTGATTATCACAATCGAAAAAGAAAATAATATTTGTAGATCGGTAAAACAATCTTTAAAGGGAGAATCCCGGAATGCCAATTGCGTACCATGTACTGCACTTACTAAAATCGTTATGGAAATCGGAAAAGAGAGTACCGCATACAACGCCCCTTTGCCACTGGCTTTGGCAATAATAGCCGCCACAATGGTTGCCACAGTTGCCAGCCCTATGCTGCCTAATAATACCACCGAAAGAAGTATTAATAAATTAAAGTCTCCAACATTCATGAAAACCAGAAAAAGAGGAAGAATAATGAGCTCCAAACTTAGTAGAAGCAGAATATTAAATATCCACTTTCCCAGAAAAACCGCGTTGGAATCTGTAAGTAAACGCAGTGTATCGGCTGTTTGCTGTTCTTCCTCCCGAATGAAAATATGCGACAACCCGGACATAGAAGAAAAGAACAAAATAACCCACAATAAAGCGGATAGTATTTCCGGAGATAATCTCACGCCGCCAATCGAAAAGCTAACCACTACCAGGGTGGTAATTGCAAACAGAATTATGGCATTGATAGCGTAACGGGTGCGAAATTCAAGTTGCACATCCTTTTGGAAAATAATGAATGCATTACGAAACAAGTTGAATCTGTTTTTCACCGAATCTGAATTCCTCTGGTTCGTTGGTAGCGATTATTAAGATTTTATCTTTCTTCTGCGTTTGCATAAGTTCATAAACCACTTGAGTTCCCTTATCATCCAAGTTCGAAGTGGGTTCATCTAAGATTAAAATAGGCGGCTGGTGGATCAGGGCCATTACATATTTTACTCGCTGCAACATTCCGGATGAATATGATGATAGTTCATCCATCTCCCTTCCCCGCAACCCGAAGGTTTCCATTAAGTTTTTGAATTGGGAAATCTCAATCTCCAATCCGCGAATTTTTGCAAAAAACCGGTAATTTTCCAGTGCGGTCAAATTATTATATAGTTGTAGATATGGCCCGACAAGTCCTAAATACGGATATAATTGATCTTGGGGAATTTCGGAATCTCCCCGGTAAAATGTAACCTCACCCCCGCGAGGTCGGATTAATTGACAAATAATCCGGATCAATGTGGTTTTTCCGGAACCGTTCGGTCCGACAAAAACGATTGACTCACCGCTTTTTAATTCAAATGAAATATCTTTAAATATGGTTCGCTGATTAAATTGTTGTGTGATTTTGGTGGCGACGATCTTCCACATATAAATTTATATCGATCCTTTAATTTGGGACTGCAAATATAAATAGAATTCTTCTGAAATTAAAACATTTATGAAAATATTTACATACACTTGTGAATAGATGAAATATTTCATCCCTGTGGGGAGGGATCTGTGCTGGTGTAATCCTTTTCCTCAAAAATACCGTCAGAAGTGGAACAAGGATTTCTGCAAGTTCTGGGATTAAACATACCAGTAAGCAGATTAAAAAATACGAACTAATTTGGTTGTAAAATGATCTCCGTTTATACTCTCATCTCTCGTTCCAACAATTATTACAATAAAAATTGAGCGATTTTTTGTAACTGCTCAGACTATTCAATTATCCATTAAAGGTTTATGTTAAGAAAATTTCTAACATCCCCCTGCCCCCTTCTCACGAAAGTGACCGCTTATGCGGGAAGGGGGAAAGGGGGATATCGCTAATTATCATGCCCACTGTTGACATTGTAGCCGAAGAGATCGTCCTTTTCACTTGAATGCTTTCACATTTCCAAATCCTCGAACAAATGCCTGGACTTGCCAAACCCGTTGTCTGAGTAATTACGATTTTTTTTGCATACCCGCCTGGGTTCGTGGCAGGCAGGGGAATCAATTAAATACAGAAAGTCTTCATGAAAATTCTAATAATTAATTATAAATTGTAATCTATCTTACAATAATTTCTTTTTTCACGAGTTTTATTAAATGCAGGGGGAACTTAATTCAGTATCTCCACGTTTTCAAATAAAATGAAATAGAGGAAATTATATCGATAGTTTGATACCGCGCTTAATGAGGATATTTGTTTACAAAAAATGGAGGTTAAAATGCGTGGTAATCCTTTGCACGAAATCATCCCTGATGATTTGTTTTATAAATTGAAAACCAAAGGTTTTCTTAACGAACGTGCCGTTCGCGATTTTTATATGAAGAAGCGTTTCGAGGATTTAAAAAAAGAATATCCACCGAAGAAAATATTTTCATTGCTTCAGCAGGAATTTCCCTATTTATCTGTGGATACGGTTCGTAAAATTATTTATTCAAAAAACGGTATTCATTATTCCTGAGGCAAATATTCGGGTTGAGGACATTTCTCAATATTCGATTTCAATCTAAATTACTTATAATTAACCGTTATAGATTGAAATAATGGGAGATTTCCTGTGCCGCTCTGTTTGAGGCACCGGGAGGACCTAAAATTTCGCGAATGCGGGAGAGCTGCCCCTTTACTTTATCATAATAAGATTTGTCCGATAAATACTTCTGAATTTCTTGGGCCACATTATGTGGATTGGCATCGTTTTGGATGAGTTCGGGTACTACTTTTTCTCCGCTCACAATATTTGCCAGTGCAATGTTTTTGACCTTCACTAACTTTTTACCAATAAGGTAAGTAAGGGGATAAACTTTGTATAATACCACCATTGGTGTGCCCAGATACCCCATTTCCAGAGTTGCCGTACCGCTGGCAACCACACCGGCATAAGCATATTTTATGAGATAATGGATATCCTTTTCCACAATTTTTATGGAATTATTATCCCCCAAAATATTTTTATAAAGATCTTGCGGCAGAGCGGCAGCTTTTCCCACTACCCATTCCAGCTTTTCAGAACGTTGAAACTTCGATGCTGTTTCCACCATAACTGGAAGCAGAGATTTAACTTCATTTTCTCGTGAACCCGGTAAAAGTGCCACTATGGGATTCCGATCACTCAATCCATGCTTTTCTCTGAATTCAGATTCACTAAAATCTATTTTAATTTGATCAATAAGAGGATGCCCTACAAAATTGGCTTGAATTCCGTGTCTGGCATAATAATTCTCCTCAAAACTAAAGATAACCAGTGGCAAGTCTACCCATTGGCGGATTTTCTCTATTCGCTTTTCGTGCCATGCCCAGAGTTGTGGACAAATGTAATACACCACCGGTATACCCTGTTTTTTAGCAATTTTAGCAAGTCGAAGATTGAAACCGGGATAATCGACTAATATAACCATAGCCGGTTCTTCTTTGCGCATCCACAATTTAAGGGTTTTAAACACTTTTTTTATAAAAGGGATATGTTTTACAATTTCTAAAAATCCTAAAAAAGCCATTTGCCGGATATGGTAATAAAGGTGAACGCCCTCTTCCTTCATCCGATCTCCGCCAATTCCATAAAATTTAATTTGAGGGCTTATTTGTTTCAACTCTCTAACCAGGTCAGCGGCATGACGATCGCCTGAAGCTTCTCCGGCAATTATGAATATTTTCAAGTCTTTTTCCATGAACGGATTTAAAAATTACGAAGATTCTTTGATGAACAATTGATTGATGCCAAAGTCATAGAAATTAAAATAGCGAGCAATCATTTAAATTACTCGCCACATAGAAATCGGTAAAAATTCAACAAATTTTTATTTTTCCAGAATCTCTTTTTCTTTCCACTCGAAAAGTTTATCCACTTCTTCAATGTATTTGTCAGTCAAATTTTGGATTTTGTCCAACATTTTGTGGCTCTCGTCTTCTGAGATTTCGTGGTCCTTTTCCAGCTTTTTCACACCCTCATTTGCATCTCTTCGAATATTACGGATAGCAATGCGGCTATCTTCACAAAAATTTTTCACGATGCGCAAAAGTTCTTCACGCCTTTCCTCGCTTAATTCAGGAATCGGTATTCGTACCACGTTCCCATCATTTGTCGGATTCAGCCCCAAGTCGGCTTGCAAAATTGCTTTCTCAATTTCTCCTATCATCCGTTTTTCCCAGGGTTGAATAACCAATAGTCTTGGTTCCGGTGCAGTAACCGTGGATACTTGATTCAAGGGGGTTTGTGTTCCATAATATTCAACTTTCACACCGTCCAGTAATGCCGGGGTTGCACGGCCGGTTCGAATACGGATCAGTTCGTGATGAAGATGGTCGATTGATTTTTTCATGCGGGTTTCCGCATCACGATAAATTTCATTGGTTGTCATGATTTTCCCCTTACTTTTGTTCCTATAGCTTCACCCAGAACAATTTTTTTTAGATTGCCCACTTTCATCATATTAAAAACAACGATGGGCAAATCATTATCCATGGATAAAGTAATTGCCGTCGGATCCATAACACGCAGTCCTTCTTTTACGACTTCCATGTAACTTAACTCGCTAAAAAATTTAGCATCCGGATCTTTTTCAGGATCGGCGGAATAAACACCATCCACTCGGGTACCTTTCAAAATAACCTCTGCCTCAATCTCAATGGCTCTTAAAACCGCAGCCGTATCGGTGGTAAAGTAGGGATTTCCGGTTCCGGCTGCAAAGATGACAATACGCCTCTTTTCCAAATGCCGGATGGCACGACGACGGATAAAAGGCTCAGCAATTTGTTCCATGGGAATTGCAGTTTGAACCCTGGTAAAGGTTTTCATATTTTCCAGGGCGTTCTGCATTGCCATACCGTTGATTACTGTTGCCAACATTCCCATGTAATCTGCAGAAACCCGGTCCATCTCTTTAGCTGCCTTTGAAATTCCGCGAAAGATATTTCCACCGCCTACCACAACACCAACTTCAACACCTAATTTCACAACATTTTTAATTTCTTCTGCAAATTGCTTTAACACCTCGGAGCTTATGCCATATCCACCTGAACCTCCCAGGGATTCGCCGCTTAATTTTAGCAGAATTCTTTTATAAACCGGCTCTTCCGCCATTTTTATTCTCCGATCTGAAATCTGGTAAAGCGGTTTATATTTACGTTTTCTCCGATTTTGGCAATTACTTCAGTTAAATAATCTTTTACGGTTTTTTCCGGATCGCGGATGTAAGCTTGTTCCAATAACACATTTTCACTATAGAATTTTTCCATTTTACCTGTGGCAATCTTTTCCAAAATATGTTCCGGTTTTCCACTTTCCATCGCCTGATCTTTGTAGATCTTCATTTCACGCTCTTTTAACTCCTCCGGCACATCCTCACGATTTACAGCAATCGGATTGGAAGCAGCAATTTGCATGGCGATATTATGGACAAAATTTTTGAAATCATCGGTCTTTGCGACAAAATCCGTTTCACAATTAACTTCCACCAAAACACCTAATTTGCCGCCCGGATGAATATAGGAATGAACCAAACCGTCATTTGCTTCACGACCGGCTTTTTTCTCAGCCTTGGCAATTCCTTTTTTCCGAAGAAGGTCCACTGCTTTGTCCACATCACCATCAGCTTCTTTTAAGGCATTTTTACAATCCATCATGCCTGCGCCGGTTTTATCTCTAAGTTCCTTAACCGCTTTGGCTGTAATTTCCATTAAATCTCTCCTGTGGTCAATTTAAGTCTGTTCTTTTACTTCCTCTTTCTTTGCTGCCATTTCTTCCTCTTCAGCAGCTTTTGCTTGTACGGCTTCTTTGCCCTCTTGTACCGCATCTGCCAATATTCGGGTAATTATAGTCACTGATTTGGTTGAATCATCATTACCCGGAATTGTATAATCGATTAATTCAGGATTGCAATTGGTATCCACAAGTGCAATAATCGGCACTCCAAGTTTTCTTGCTTCACGAACTGCAATTTCTTCCTTTTTGATATCAACAATAAATGCAGCACCGGGTATTCTCTTCATATTTTGAATACCGGCAAACACCTTTTTCATTTTGGCAATTTCGCGTTCAATATGGAGTCTTTCTTTTTTAGTCAACTTCTCAACTGTGCCATCCAGCGTCATCTTTTCAAGATTTTCCAGATGTCGGATACTTTTTTTAATGGTTGAAAAATTGGTGAGCGTTCCACCCAACCAACGCTCGACCATATAAGGCATTTCGCATCGCATAGCCTCGGATTTGATAATATCCTTTGCCTGATTTTTGGTACCGACAAATAAGATTTGTTCTCCCTGAGCTACAAGATCTTTCGCGAAATTATACGCTCTTTCTAAATTTTTCAGGGTTTTCTGTAAGTCAACGATGTGGATCCCATTCCTTTCCATGAAAATATATTGTTTCATGTTAGGATCCCAGCGCCTGGTAAGGTGCCCGAAATGAACACCTGCTTTTAATAACTCTTCCAGTGTTGCTTTAAACATAAATAAACTCCTTGAATTTTGGGTTAATCCTCCATTGCCTTCAAAGTTTTAACAATTTCGCCTATGCGAAACACCCGTTAAAAACATCCGGCAATGTGCGATTTGTTTATAAAAAACCCTTCCAAACGAATAAGGAAGGGCGAGATTTTGAAATAAAATCGATTACCGTTTGGAGAACTGGAAGCGTTTCCTCGCTTTTGGTCGTCCATATTTCTTTCGTTCCACTTCCCGCGGATCACGCGTTAAAAATCCACCTGCGCGAAGTTCGGGACGGAGTTCTTCATTCCACTGAAGAAGCGCCCTCGCAATACCATGACGTAACGCTTCTGCCTGACCGGATAAGCCCCCGCCGCTGATATTAACTGATAAATCAAACTTTCCAACCGTCTCCGTTGTTTCAAAGGGTTGCTGAACAACCATCTTTAATACTTCACGTTTAAAATAATCCTCTAACGGTTTTCCATTAACAGTAATGGTACCTTTTCCAGGCGATAACCAAACCCGGGCAGTTGATGTTTTTCGTCTGCCGGTTGCATAATATTGTTCCATCTATTTTCCTTCTGATTTAAAAATTCAATGGTTGCGGATTTTGTGCCTGATGGGGATGTTCTGCCCCTCCATAAACTTTTAATTTTTTAAACATTTTTCTACCCAGCGCATTTTTGGGCAGCATAAGCCGCACGGCATGCTCAATCACTCTTTCCGGGTGCTTATCAATCATCCGGCGAAATGGGATTTTTTTCTCACCACCCGGATATCCGGAGTGACGAAAATAATACATTTGATCCGCTTTTCGTCCGGTGAGTTGAACCTTTTGTGCATTAACCACCACCACAAAATCTCCCACATCCTGATGAGGCGCAAAATTTGGTTTATGTTTACCCCGCAAAATTCTTGCAACGTTGCTTGCTAAGCGTCCTAACGTAAATTCCTGAGCATTAACCACGTACCATTGTCGTTGTGCCTGAACTTCCGCTGGTTTTAAATAATCGGTCCTCACGTAAACTTCCTCCTCAAGTTTTAAAGCCCGAAAATTTAAAGCCTGTTCTCACTTTTGTCAAGGTGAATTTAATTTTCAATGATGAATAGAATTTAAAAGGATATAACCTAATCACTTATTCGCTATTAAGTAAAGAGAAAAAATTATACTGGTACTTTCCTTCAAAATTACAGGCAACTACTATTCTAAAGACCATTTGCTTTGATTAGATACGCTTATTATTATCTATAGAAAATTATTCTGAATAATATATTTTTAAACAAGAAGTGTAATAATTGTCTTTAATATAAAATTATAGAAGGAGGATATGCCGTGAACATTGCCGTTTGCATCAAACAAGTGCCGGATACCGAAACCCGCCCCAGAATTGCCGATGATGGCGTAAACATCCAAACAGAAGGCATTAAATGGATCGTTAATCCTTATGATGAGTTTGCGATAGAGGAAGCCCTCCAGTTAACCGAGAAAAATGGTGGGGAGGTCACAATCATCACCGTTGGTTCGGAGGAAACTGAGAAGACCATCCGGGAAGCGCTTGCAATGGGTGCTCAGAAAGCCATTCGTATTGATGCGCAGCAACACTCAACGGATCCTTTGGTCATTGCCAAGGCACTTGCCAAGGCATTGGAGGATAAAAAATTCGATTTAATCTTGTTTGGAAAGCAAGCCATTGACGACGACATGGCACAGGTCCCGCAGATGGTTGCGGAAGCACTTTCCATACCTTGTGCGACAGTTGTGGTAAAACTTGAATTAGAGGGCGAAAAAGCAATTGTAGAGAGAGAAGTTGAAGGTGGTAAAGAACAACTTAGTTTCCAGTTACCCGCAGTTATCTCCACTCAAAAGGGGATGAATGAACCCCGTTATCGTGCTTTGAAGGGCATTATGAAAGCGAAAAAAATTCCGATTGATGTAACGGAAGTAGAATTGGCATCGCCGGGACTGAAAATTGAAAGTTTGAATTATCCCCCCCAAAAACAACCGGGTAAAATTGTAGGAAAAGGCGCCGACGCTGTACCTGAATTGGTGCGATTATTGAAAGAAGAGGCGAAAATTATTTAATAGACTTTCTCAAAAAGATCATAACAAGAATTTAATTATTCAGATTTGAAAAACCGGAGGATTTAATAAATGGCTCACATTTTAGTGATTTACGAGATACGAGACCAACAGATCAAAAAAGTTTCGTTCGAAGCAACCACCGCGGCTGTCCAGTTAGCCGAAAAACTTGACGGAACCGTATCTGCCCTTTTGATTGGTAAAGACGTATCAGTTATGGCAGAACAAGCAGGGAAATACGGTGCACAAAATGCATTTGTGGTAGATGATGAAAAATTGTCAAAATTCAGTCCGGATGTATTCTCCCAAGTGGCGGCAAATGCTGCCAAACAAAAAGAAGCCACTCACGTATTGATGGGTGCATCTGCAATGGGAAAAGACATTCTCCCCAGAGTTGGGTTTCATTTGGATAATCCGGTACTTCAAGATATCATCGGATTTGATGTAAAAGACGGTAAAGTGGAATATCAACGACCAATCATCGCAGGTAAATTGCATTCCAATGTTTCGGTGGAATCCGGCGTTCATCTGGCAACCCTGCGACCCAATGTATTTGCTGCCAGTGAAAAGCAAGTTTCCGCTGAGGTGTCAGAACTTTCGGTAGAGATTCCGGAACCCCGCGCTGTGCTGGAAGAAATGCTGTTTGAAGAAGGTGGTAAACTTGACGTGACCGAAGCGAGCATTATCGTAAGCGGTGGCAGAGGAATGAAAGGCCCCGAAAACTGGAATTTGATTGAAGATCTGGCGAATGCGTTCGGCGCAGCGATGGGCGCTTCCCGCGCAGTAGTCGATGCCGGCTGGCGGGATCATGGCGAACAGGTGGGACAAACCGGTAAAACCGTGACACCAAACTTGTATGTTGCCTGCGGAATCTCCGGCGCCATTCAACATCAGGCGGGAATGTCCTCGTCCAAATACATTGTTGCCATCAATAAAGACGAAGAGGCACCGATATTCAAGATTGCGGATTATGGCATTGTTGGCGATGTGTTTGAGATACTGCCTAATTTAACCGAAGAGGTGAAAAAGGTAAAAAGCGATTAAAACGCTGGTTTGTGATAATTTCTTAAAAAGTACACTATGAAATTCTGCACTGTTATCAACTGCATGGACGGTAGAGTTCAATTGCCGGTGATCAAATATCTTCAAAAACGATTTGATGCT
>CAZVKP010000076.1:0-10333 GCA_964627635.1 uncultured Calditrichaceae bacterium
TATAATCAGATTCAAATACATCTTGCGGCGTAATAGTTACCCCAACCTGAGCAGTGCCGCTCAGTGCCGCACCCAACACATCATTATTTCCGGTCCATAACAATACCAAACTGGGATTTAAAGATAAAGCCTGATCCAACATCGTCATATTGCCAAGATTGGGATTTCGTAGAATGAATTGATAAAATGAATTGTCAGAATTGGTAGAGCTCTCTGCATCAGTAGCATCCAAGACATCTTTAAGCGCTGCTCCGGGAACCGCTAAATTATCATACGGGCGGGTTAAATTGACATTCGATAATAATCCCGGTACATTGGTAATCGGACGCGTATCGAAAACCGGCATTCCGGTGGCGGGATCTAAGAATAGCGGCGTTGCAACAGTTGCCGGATCTCCGGTATCAGAAGAGCCTAGTCCCGGTGCTTCCACGATAGGCATTTCAAAGTTTTGTGCAATACCCATCTGCTGCGCAATTAAATAAGGATAGCTATTTTCCTGAAATTCCTTAACTAAACCCGCAGACTGAAAGCCCGCAGTTAAACTGTTACCGACTGCTACCATTTTACGCAGAAAAATTTGTTGGGGTGTTAAATCCCATTCAGACTGATTTGGATCAGGTGGTGTTTCACACGCCACCAACAAAGCTAAAATAGATATTATAAAAAGTACTAAAACCTTTTTCATTTTTTTATCTCCTGACTATATTTTCAATGATTTTTTATAACGAGATTCCATAATTGACAAAAAACAGATGAGCCAGTGAAGTATAAGTCCCGTTGAAACCTTCAAAATTTTTCCCTTCACCGTTTTCCAAAGTACTTCGCTCACCGAAGTCTACCCGCATATATCCGACATCAAATCTCATAGAACCGGTGGTATATCCTAAGCCGACACTTAAATCATTCCGATCATTGTCTGGCAATAACGGACTCATTGATGCTTTGGGCTGTGGAGTTTTGTCATAAATGTATCCGACTCGCACTTCCAATGCATCCATTAAATTATAATGTGCACCAATACGAATTTGAGAGGAGTTTTCGTAATTTTCACGAATCTCGCTATTTAATTCGGGTTTATCGAAAGTTAACTCCAGAACATCAAATACGTCCCATTTAAACCACATGTAATCCACTTCCAGACCAAACTTTTCTGTTAATTGGTAATGAGCACCGACAGATAAAAATGCCGGATAAGTAATCTCAGTACTTCCTGTCTGATCGACAAATAATCCCTGTCCTTCTAAAAACGCTTTATATGCTGTATCAAAAAGGGTAAATTCCGCATCTCCTTCCTCAAATTCATTAGTAACTTCGTGTCGATATAAGAATCCTACAGATAGCTTTTCCAGTTTATAAAGAAAACTGGCAGAAAAACCAAACTCTACTCCCGAATTACCTTCCAATAAAATTTCCCCAATCTCCACGCCAGGTTCTGTTGAGGGATCATCCGGCCAGGAAAATAAGATATTTCTATTAAGTGAAACCGTGGAATAAACAATATCCAGACCGCCACCAATGCTCAAATTGGGCAATGGACTGTACGCGATAACCGGAGAAAAATAAAATGATTTTAAATCAACATCTTTTGATACAAATCGTCCGGGAAAATCTTCACTCCATTCCAATCCCAGTCCGAAAGGATTGGTTACGCCAAAACCGGCTGCAAATTTTTCAGAAAAACTATGAGAGATGTAGAAATTCAGTGGAGTATGAAACTGGGATTCCGACTCCCAAATTTTGTCAGGCGAACCCGGCACAATTGTAATATCCGGCGCAATATATTTATTCTCTGCCTGAATTAAAGTTACTCCCCCGTAGAACTGAGTCCCTTCCTGAAATACCAATCCGGCAGGATTATAAAAAACTGAGGAGGGACTGTAGGATTGAGCCACTACAGCTCCTCCCAGGGCGGATGCTCTGGCGCCGAATTCGTATATATTAAAACCAGCCCCCAGGCAAATCCCGGAAAAAAATAAAAGAGTAAGAAATGAAACCAATAACTTTCGCATAGGTCCTCCTAACAAATTAATTCTTAAGTGAATTAAATTATTAAATTTATTGCCTTTCAAAGCTAAAAAGTTTAAGAAATCAGACTGAAAAAATCAAGATAAAAATGAATGATGTTCATTTATTCATTTTAATCAACGCCGTTATAAACTTGCAGATGTTAAATTTAAAAAGTAAATTTATTAACATGATATATCAGGAGGTAATTTAAATGTTAATTAGAATAATATTCATCACATTATGGGTATCAATTCTGTTTGCACAAGAGCAATTTAAAACCGCCGAGAGTTGCGGCAAGTGTCATCCGCAGATATTTCAGGAATGGCAGCAATCCATGCATGCCAATGCCACTGCTCAAAAAGATCCATTATTTAATGGAATGTATTCCTGGGGCGTTGAAGACACCCAGGGAAAATTGAAAAAGAAATGTATTGTGTGTCACTCACCCATGTCCACGGTATTCAATTCGATCGATTCCAACAAAGCTTACAACCAGGAAGGCATCACCTGTCAGTTCTGCCACGGTGCAAAAGAAATCGATGCGTTTCACTCAGCCAAAGATATTCAAATTGATCTGACAACAATTTACAGCAGTCAACCGAAACCGGATAATCCGGCACATGCGGTTGCACATCGTGACCATTTTGAGCAAGGGGAGATATGCCTCCCGTGTCACGCAGAAATGCACAATCCAAAAGGTGTGCAAGTTTGTGCCACCGGTAATGAGTGGCAATCTTATCATGAACAGACCGGAAAAAATTGTCAGGACTGTCATATGCCGGATATTGAGGGACATCCCTCACATTTATTTCCGGGTACTCATAAAGGCGGGGTGCTAAAAAATGCCGTGGATATGAAATTAAATTGGAGAGAAAACGAATTATCGATAACCCTCAATAATACAGGCGCCGGTCATGCATTACCAACCGGTACGCCCTTGCGGATGGTTATATTAAAAGTGATGGGTTACAACAAAAGCGGTAAGGTTATTTGGGAAAACTGGAAAAATAACCCAATCAAAGAGGATAAATCCGCTCTATTTATGAAAATTTTAGGTGACGCAAAGGGAAACGGACCTGTCCCACCCTGGAAGGCAACACAAATCATTTATGACCGCCATCTAATGCCGGGAGAACCTATCAGCATTGGTTACCAAATTGAGGACAAAAGCCTTTATGACATAGAAGTACGCTTACTGTATCGCTTTGCACCACCACCGATTTTGAGAAAGCTAAATATAACTGATCCCCATTTTACACAGCCAAAGCTTATTGTTGAGAAAGGGATGAAAGTAGGTGGGTAAATTCCTACTGATAAAATCCTTGCAAAAAGGTAAAAAATAATATAGTTTTAAAAAATCACTACTGCAAATTGCCACCAGGCGAGTACAAATCTGCTTTAAAAGAAATGGCATGTCTTGATTTTCCTGAATATTTTAAATCCGAGAAGAAAATCGCTGGAAGGTCTGATCTCTATACCTATTTTTATATACGTTCGCTGCATCTGCTTAATGCTAAGGGCATCCATGTTTTTATTTGCTCCAATTCCTGGTTGGGTGTGGGCTATGGGGCCTGGGTGCAGGAATTCTTACTAAAAAATGTACCGATGCACTACATCATCGATAACCACGCCAAACGCAGCTTTGCCAGCTCCGATATTAACACCATAATCACGGTATTTGATGCGCCGACCGATGATATAGCTTCGGTGAATCATCATCTAACCAAATTCATTGCTTTTAAACAACCGTTTGAAGATGTGATTCTGACCGAAAATTTACAGGAAATTGAAGATACCAAAACAATCGTAGCAAATGAGCGTTTTCGTGTCTATCCCATCAGCGTAAAAAAACTCCTGGAAGAAGGCACTGAGAAAGAAAGTGAAATGGATATTGGTACTTACATAGGTGATAAATGGGGTGGTAAATATCTAAGAGCACCGGATATTTTCTTTACAATTTTAACAAAAGGTAAAGACAAACTGGTAAAGCTGAAAGATATAGCAGAGGTGCGATTTGGCATTAAAACTGGTGCCAACGTTTTTTTACTTGATGCCCCTGGGACCCGGAAATAGACCCGGTCTTCTGCGGGTTCGCAACGGTGCTGGTTGGGAAGGGGAAATTGAAGAGGAATTTTTAAAACCTGTAATAAAAAGCCCGCGAGAGTGCCAATCTATACTTGTTAAACCGACAGATTTGAAATATAAAATATTCATTTGTAACAAATTAAAAAAAGAACTCAAAGGAACCAATGCACTGAGATATATTGAGTGGGGCGAAACAACTGACATAGAGATAATGCAAGGAAAAGACAAAGGGAAAACTATAAGAGGATTTCATAGGCTCGAATCTATAAAAAATAGAAAACAGTGGTGGACAGTATATGCAATATATGGGAATACCTTTTGGGGCAAAGAATTAAGAGAAAGATTAGCTTCCTTTGTATTAGAAGAATTAATAATGGCTGATTGTAGATTGTATTGTGCAAAAATTCCTATTGAAATACAGTTATTTTGTAATTCAACTGTCTATCATTTAATTGGTGAAGCAACAAAGAGAGATATTGGTGGAGGTGGTGGGCCAAGAAGTGTAATGATTTATGAAATCAAAGATTCGATAGTTATGAAGGTAAGTGGTTTAAATAAAAATAACTTTTTAAATTCAAGATACTTAAAAACAATATTTGAGGAATGCGGTATTGGCCCCACATCCGATACCCCAATTGCCAAACAGGACCCCAATCCCCTGCCGGACCGGGCAGAACTGGATAAAATTGTTTTTGACGCTTTAGACCTGAGTGAAGAGGAGCGCACAGAGGTGTACCGAGCGGTGTGCCTGCTGGTGTGGAACCGCATTTCCAAAGCCAAAAGTCTAAAAAAAAGACGGTAATAGGTTGTGTCCGGTTCATCAGCCACAACGCTATTTGTGTCCCATAAAAATTTACTTGCCGGACACAAAACGACTTGTGTATATTACTCCGGACATAAAATATTTGAGAACAGATGAAACCATATATTCCACAGAAATTGCCCCCCACCAATCTTGATTACAAAAAACTGATAGGACTGGTGGGGGACGCTAATACTGCCCTGGCTCGCTACGACGGCTTGTTGCAGGCGATGGTGAATCCGGAAATCTTGCTTTCTCCCTTAACTACCCGGGAAGCAGTGTTATCATCCAGAATAGAAGGCACCCAGGCTACGGTGGACGAGGTATTGCAGCATGAAGCCGGAATGCTGGCGCAAAAAGAAAGTATAAAACAGGATATTCAGGAAATCGTCAATTATCGTTCCACCTTGATTCAGGCTAAAAAGGAATTATCCGAGCGTCCGTTCAGCCTGGTTTTAATTCGCCAAATGCACAAGGAGCTGATGTCCAGCGTTCGGGGTGAGAACCGGGAGCCGGGAAAGTTTCGGAGTATACAGAACTGGATCGGCAAACCGGGTACGCCTATGAGTCAAGCAACCTATGTCCCGCCCGAACCCCATCTTATCCAACCATATCTGGACGATTTAATCCGTTATATCCAAACGAATGATGGTGATGTGTTAATCCAGACCGCGATTATTCATGCTCAGTTTGAGATTATCCATCCCTTCTTGGATGGTAATGGACGCATTGGTCGGTTGCTAATCCCGCTGTTTTTGTTTTATAAGAAACGGCTGAAAAGACCTATGTTTTATTTAAGTGAATATCTGGAAAGCAACCGGGATGAATATTACGCAAAGTTGAGGGAAATATCTTCAACTGAAGACTGGAATGGTTGGATTGAATTTTTTCTACAGGCAGTGAAACGGCAGGGTAAAACCAATGCCCAGCGTGTTCAGCATATTCTGGATTTATATCAGGACATCCGGGTCCGCATCCGGGACGTGACCCGAACCCAATATGCCGCCGAAATCGCGGATGCTTTATTTCATAAACCGGTTTTTCGGGCATCGGATATACAAAAGAGAACACAAATCCCCAAACAGACCTTAATGCCTATTTTAAAACGATTGACAGACGAAAGGCTACTCGTTATAATAATGCAAGCCAAAGGACGTAGTCCGGCGGTGATGAAATTTCCGGAATTATTGGAGATTACTGAGAATTGAGGAAAGATTTGGACAGATAGTTGTAATTTATGGGGTAGCTACAGATTGTACCAAAGGACAAACTAAATGTAGATTGTGTTAAGTTTAATGCTTTCTTAAGATGCAATCAGCTCGTGATTTTGAACAGTTTTATTTGTATATTTATTTTTAAATAATAAATTAAGGGATTAAATGACAGATTTATTTAAGCATGGCAGTCGCTGGCTGAGAGCTGATTTTCACCTGCATACTCGCGCTGATAAAGAAGCTTTTCGAGATTGGGATGAACACCAATCTTTTAAAAAAGCATTTGTTGGTAGATTAGCGAAGGAGCCTATTCATGTAGGTGTGATTACCAACCACAACAAATTCGACCGTGATGAATTCAAAGCTTTGGCTAATGAAGCTCGCAAACTTGAGATATTTCTTTTACCTGGAGTGGAATTATCCGTGGGTGAAGGTAACGGTATCCACACTTTGGTTATCTTTGAGCCGGAAATGTGGATTTCTCAACATGAAGACTTTATTAATCGTTTACTGGATGAGACATTTCCCCATTTGTCACGTCAGGATCGGGAAAATCGTAACGCTCGCACCCAATTGAATTTGGTACAAATCCTGGAAAAATTGCAGGAACACAAAGACCACCAGCGAGACAGTTTTATGATTATGGCACATGTGGACCAGGATAATGGTTTTTGCCGGGAACTCAAGGAAGGACGGCAGCAGGAATTTATCGAACACCCACTCTTTAAAAAATTTGTGCTGGGGTTTCAAAAATGCACATCTCGACAAAGTGTTGAGAATTTGAAAATATGGTATGCGCCGCTTGTGCCTTCTTTTGTGGAGGGCTGTGACAATAAGGAACTCGATACAATTGGGAAAACCAGGGAGCAGGATGGAGAGCCGCAGATGAATTTTGTGAAAATAGGAGATTTTAATTTTAATGCTGTTAAATATGCATTAATGGATCATCATCGGAACGTTGTTTCTGCAAAGGCGCCCAATCCCCAGAACGCTTATATTGACTCTTTATCATTGCAAACGGCAAAAGACGCCCCGCTTTCCGGACAAACAATTTACCTGAACCCTGATATGAATAATCTCATTGGTATTCGCGGCAGCGGAAAATCAACCATTTTAGAATTGGTACGATACGCACTAAATATTAGTTTCGATCCATTAGCAAAGGACACGGATTACAAACAAAAACTTGTGGAACATGCTCTGCGAAGTGGGGGAAAAGTAATTTTGACATTAGAAAATAAACATGGCACCTGCTATCGTATTGAGCGTGTTTTGGGCGAAAAACCAAATATTTACCGAGACGATACCCGACTGCCACAGTTCTCGATAGATGAAACACTGATGAACGTACTTTATTTTGGACAAAAGGATCTTTCAGAGGTGGGTAGTCTGGGATTTAGTCAGTCATTGATGGAAAAGTTTTTTGGCGCCCAGGTGGGACCTATTCGTGAAGAAATTGAAAAGAAGCGAAAACAGGTACTGAAAGTGTTAGATCGCCTGGAAAATTTAAAAGCGGATACTGAACGTAAAAGAGAATTACTGGAGGAAAAGACAGCCCTTAATGAACGATTACGCATTTTCAAGGAAAAGAAAGTTGATGAAAAATTAAATCGACAGCTTCAATATAATAAAGATCGATTACAGATTTCGCAAATGATTGAATCTGCGCAAGAGTTCCAGGATGAATTAAACAAAATTGTTGAAAACAGTCAGGAAGTTTTTGAAAGCTATACGACTTATCAAACCCCTGAAAATAAAAAAGTATTTGAGAATGTTCACGATACTTGGAAAAACATACTGGATAAACTGTATCAGATTAAAATAATAGCTCAAAATCTGCAACCGGATTTAGAATCACTGAATACATATTTAAAGGAAATAAGTAAACAAATTGATCGTTTGCAGGATGAGTTCGCGGAAATTAAACGTACTATCGATTTGCCTGAAATCAACCCTGACGATTTTATACAGTTTAGTAAACGCCTGGACATCGTTAATTCAAAATTGAGCGAAATCGAAAAAATTGAAACCAAGTATCAGGAACTCCGGCAGGCACTTACCAACTATTTACACGACTTAAGGGACCTTTGGCACCAGGAATATCGAACCTTGCAAAAGTCAGTGGATCACTTAAACGACAAAGAACTCTCAATAACAATTGAACTGATTTATAAAGGTGATAAAAAAAGCTTTCAAGATTATTTAAGTTCGGTTATTAAAGGCTCGGGAGTAACAGCTAGGAATCTGGAAGCCATTATTCAGGAATATAATGATTGTATTGAAATTTATGAGGATATTAATTCTTCAGATTCACAATTGAGGGACATTCTCATCGATACGCAATTGCAAAAATTCAAAGAAGCTTTTCAAACAAATCTACGTGACTTGATAACCTACCAGGTACCCAATTTGTATATCTTGAAATACAAGGGTAAAAACATTGCGGAGCACTCATTGGGTCAGCGTGCTTCTGCTTTGGTAGTATTCCTTTTAGCGCGACGAGAGAACGATCTTATTATCATCGATCAGCCTGAGGATGATATCGATAATCAATCTATCTACGAAGATGTTATCCGAGAATTAAATCAATTAAAACATCAAACCCAATTTATTTTTGCGACTCACAATCCAAACATTCCCGTTCTCGGTGAGTGTGAACAACTTTTCTGTTGCCGCTATGAACAAGATAAAGTAGACCTGCAGGCCGGTAGTATTGACGTGCCCGAAATTCAAGAGGCTATTATTGAAATTATGGAAGGGGGTAGGGAGGCATTTGAACAACGTAAAAGAAAGTATAGCGAATGGAAGCATTAGAATTACTTGAAATCATTGAACGTGGCGAAGATAGTCATCATCAATTCAAGCGCAATGTGACCAATATAACGTCACTCTCACAGGAGATGTGCGCATTTGTCAATTCTAAAGGTGGGATGCTTTTAATCGGCGTGGATGATTTGGGAAATATTACGGGACTATCGGCGTCTGATATTCGACGTTTGAACCAGCTCATATCCAACGCAGCTTCAGAAATCCGTAATCCCATTAATCCCGAAACAGAAAATGTCAAAATCGAAGACAAATTAGTCATGTTAGTACATATTCCAGAGGGCAAGGATAAACCTTATTTTGCCAACGACGGGGCAATTTACGTGAAATCTGGTGCAGACAAACGAAAGGTGACATCTAAAGAAGAGCTACGTCGTTTGTTTCAAGAGTCTGATATCTTACATGCAGACCAAACCACGATTGAAGATGCCACTTTAGAAGACTTTAATCAGGATTATTTTGATGAATTTTATCAGAAAGATTATGGGCACAGTTTCAAGGATGAAGACCTTGATCTGATAAATTTGCTATCAAATTTAAATTTGGCACGTGGCGGTAAATTAAATCTGGCTGGTTTATTATTATTTGGTAAGCAACCGCAAAAATATAAACCACAATTCAATATTAAAGCTGTTCACTTTGTTGGAACGAAGGATACGTCTGATCATTACCTTGACAGTGAAGATATTGGTGGCAAACTTGCCAACCAGTACATGAATAGTATGGCATTTATAAAACGCAATCTTAAAAAAGAACAAAAAGAACAACATCGTAACACCCTTGGAGAATTAAAAATTGATGAGGGTGTATTTGAAGAGTTGTTGGTTAATGCACTGATACATCGAGATTATTTCATTAACGCACCAATACGTCTATTCATATTCGAAGACAGGAGTGAGATAATCTCTCCTGGCATTCTTCCAAATAATTTAACTGTTGAAAATATTAAAAGCGGTGTATCAAACCAACGCAATCCGATTGTCTCATCGTTTGCCACCAAGCAAAAACCACCATTAGGATTGCCATATAGGGGTATTGGTACCGGAATAAAACGGGCACTCAGTCTTTACCCCAAAATAGAATTTTATAACGATATTGGAAATCATGTTTTCAGAGCCATAGTAGTATTCTAATGATATAATAGGTTAAAGAAACATTGCTATCATGTCCCATAAAGCGTTCATCACCAACACCAAAACAAAGACGCTGAGGAAACGACTGCAGCAACTTATTGAACACAGTCAGGAACTCAAATTCCTGATTGGTTTCTTTTATTTTTCCGGGTGGCAGGAGCTTTATAATAAGTTGAAAGCTCGCAATGATCTAAGCATAAAAATACTGGTTGGCCTGGATGTTGATTACAAATTAGGACGTACAATCGAAATTGCTGCTTCAGGAA
>CAZVKP010000077.1:0-6602 GCA_964627635.1 uncultured Calditrichaceae bacterium
ATCATGGCTGAATATATAAAGCGCCAACGGTTTCTCGAGTGAATTGATATGTTCAATCACTTCATCCAAATTTTGATAGGTAATAATTGGAAGGACCGGTCCGAAAATTTCTTCCTTTAAAATCTGAGCATCCATTTGATTGTGAGAAACGACGGTGGGCTCCACATAATTCTCTGCCTCATTCAAATTTCCACCAACTTCAACAGAGGCGCCGTTCTCAATAGCATCAGAGAGCAATTGTCTAATCCTTAAAAAATGACCCTGGTTAATAATTCTCGCCAAATCCTGATTTTGACAATGCTCCTCTTTGCTCTCTCCATACATATTTGAAATTCGACTCAAAACCTCTTCTTTCAACTCCCTGCTGCGTTGTTCATGGACGAAAACATAATCCGGTGCAATACAGGTTTGTCCGGCATTTAAATATTTCCCCCAAACAATTTTGCCTGCGGCATCTTTAATATCGGCGGTTTCATCCACAATTGCCGGTGGTTTACCACCCAATTCAAGGGTTACACTGGCAAGATGCTGAGCTGCTGCCCTCATCACAATTTTTCCCACTTCACTACTGCCAGTAAAGAAGATATGATTAAACGGCTTTTTTAATAATTCAGTGGCAACCTCTTTATCACCCTCAAAAACCGCAACTTCATTTTCCGGAAATAAGTCGTTCACCATATTTCGAATGAGTTGCGATGTGTTAGGTGATAACTCGCTTGGCTTCAAAAAGACACAATTGCCCGATGCGATCGCAGATACCAAAGGTGCCAAAGTTAATAAAAATGGAAAATTCCAGGGCGAAATAATCAGCACTACGCCTTTCGGTTCGTATCTTATCCATGATTGAGCAAAAGGTAAAAACACAACTCTGTGCACGCGTTTCGGTTTCATCCATTTCTTCAGATGACGCATGGTATGCCGGATTTCAATAAAAGTTAGATATATTTCTATTAGATCAACTTCCGTTGCAGGCTTTTTAAAATCCTGATAAAGAGCGGCATGGATTTGTTCTCGATTTGACTCTATCCATTCCAATAACCTTTTAAGTTTCTCAATTCTCTCAATTACGCTTGTCTGTGAAATTTGCTGTTTATATTGGGATTGTAATTCAAATACGCGATCGATTTCTACTATAGTATGTTCTATCGAAAAATTTGAAACCTGAGTATTTTCGGTATTGCGCTGATCTTCTTTCATTCTAAAAAATCGGTTATGAAATATTGGCGAAAACAATGCAACTTATACAAACACCATTTATATAAAATATCTGTATCATTCTTCGGGAATGGCACCCGCTGTGACTTGATTTATCGATCCGGGTTCACCCAGCGGAAAACCACTGGTAAATACATACTGGTCTCCGGTCTTAACCAAATCGAATTCTCTCGCAATCCTAAATGAATCTTTCAATAAATTCTCCATGTCCCGCTGTAAAGGATACATTACCGGAAGAACTCCCCAAACAATCGATAACTGGTGATAGACATTTTCATTGGGAGTCATGGCTAAAATAACACTCCTGGGCTTAAATTTAGCAAGCGCCTTAGCTGTGTAACCACTTCGGGTAATGGCGAATATAATTTTTGCCTCCAAATCCCTTGACAAAATAACAGCCGAATGTGCAACCGATTCTGTAAGAGCAGTATCTTTAAAATCAGAAAGATTTGTATTGTAATCATCATAATTGGGGGAATATGCTTCTGCTTCCCTGGCAATAGTCACCATAGTCGTAACCACTTTAACCGGGTATTTTCCAATAGCAGTTTCCTCGGATAGCATAATTGCGTCTGTTCCATCCATAATCGCATTGGCTACATCGGTCACCTCGGCTCGTGTCGGCTTGGGCGAATCTACCATAGACCGCAACATTTGAGTGGCAGTAATCACCGGCTTTCCAGCCTGGTTTGCCATTCTGATCATTTTCTTTTGGACAATGGGAATTCTTTCAATATTAATTTCTACTCCCAAGTCCCCTCTCGCTACCATAATTCCATCCGCTGAATCGATAATTTCAGTTAAATTTTCAATTGCCTCGTGTTTCTCAATTTTCGCAATCAAAGGCACAGCTCGTCCTTCCTCACTAAAAATGGTGCGAACTTTATCCAAATCTGTGGCTGTGCGTACAAAAGACATGGCTACCATATCCACACCATGCTGCAAACCAAATCTCAAATCCTCTTTATCTTTTTCTGTTAATGCTGGAATTTTAAAGGTGCCGCTGGGATAGTTTACTCCCTTATGAGAGTAAAGCTCACCCCCCTGGATTACTTTACAATACACCCTGGTTCCATCCACATTTTCGACTTTTATTTCCAGTTCACCATCAGCTAACAACAGCCGTGATCCCACTTTAACATCCTCAGCAAAATTCTCATGATTCACACCAAGATGGTTACCTTTGCCGGCACCCCTTAATTTACCGTCCAGGATTAAAGTGTCCCCTACCGTTACTTTGAAAGGTTCATCCTGAATTTTTCCCAGACGAATTTTGGGACCTGTCAAATCTTGCAAGATTGTGATGGGACATTTTAATTTTTGTCGGATTTCTTTAATTTTTTTAATGGTCTCTAGGTGGGAGGTATGATCGCCGTGTGAAAAATTAAGACGAAATACATTGACGCCGGTCCTGATTAGCTCTTCCAAAATATCAGCCTTCCGGCTGGCGGGTCCCACTGTTGCAACAATTTTTGTTCTTTTTTGCATGATTAAAATCCGGTTTTAAAAAGCGCCATAACCAATCTGATCAAAACATTCTATTTATGGACGGGTGATTAGAAGTGAACACGGAACTGAATTTGTCAAGGATTGTGCGGTACTTCCGAGGATACCCCGTTTTTCACCCACAGCACCGTGTGCGCCGATTAAAAGTAAATCTATGTTATGTTCTTTGATTAACTTAACAATTTCATCCACCACTACCCCTTCCTGAATGATAGACTCGAATTCTACCTGATAATCTTTCGCTTTTTTCTGCAGATTTTCTAAAACGGATTCAGCGTTTTTTAACAATTCTTCCATTATGGTAAAATACGGATTTTCTGAAGATAATTCCTGAACCTCATGTGGAAAGAAAAATACTCTCTGATCGATGACATAAGCGATTTTTAGATCGGCTCCAAACAACTTTGCCAGCTCCATTCCCCTTTCGGCTGCTTTTAATGATAAATTGCTTCCATCTGTGGCAACAAGAATTTTCTTAAACATATTCAATTCCTCACTCTTTCTTTAGATGATACTGTTAAATGTAAATATGAACCACTCATTACAAAAGTTAAAATTATAATGATAATAGATGTACGTAGGTAAACAGGTAAGTTGGATAAACCTAATTAGGAGCCAAATTTAAAAATTCTAAGTGCAGATAAAAAATCCGTTAAAAACTAAATTCCATGCCGTCTTTTGCCATAAATGTCTGTGGGAAAATTTCTTGTGCCTGGTTTTCCAATTCTGTTAATTCTTTATCTTCATGCTTGGGATCGTGATGCGTTAAAATGAGTTTATCCACTTCTGCCTTTTTTGCTACATCGCACGCCATTTCGTAAGTACTATGTCCGAATCCCTGAAACATTTGGTATTCTGCTAAGGTATACTGGGCATCATGAATCAAAATTTTGGCGTTTTGGGCAAACTTTATTAAACGCTGATCGCCACCTACAAATCCTTCAATATCTGTGGCAAATACAATTGACTCACCGTTTGATTTCTCAACTTTATAGAGATACGCACCACCTTTGGGATGGGTAAAATTACGCATACAAGAAATCCTCCCGATCCAGTTTTCCACGGTTGCTGCTTCTGTTGCCGGAAGAATTTTTGTTTCATCCTCGAAAAAATACATATGCATATTTTCACCAAAGTCAAAGTAACTAAAACGGCTGGGCAGCTCAGCAGTTGTCACGGGGAAAAGTGCAGGGCTCATCCATAGCTCAATTATCTCTTCAATCGAATAACCTAATATATTGGGAGAAATAATATTTAGCTCCGTCTGCGGCATGTAAAGCATAGCAAAATAGGGAAATCCCATCAAATGGTCGATATGCGTGTGAGAAAAAAACAGATTCAAATTAAAAAGATTCTGTAAACTATTGCCGGATTTCAATTCGCTAATTAAATCTGCACCAAGGTTTATTATTCCTGTTCCCGCATCAAATATGACAACATGTTGACCGATATTGGCCCTTAGACATGTTGTATTCACTCCTATATTTGTACTAAAACCTTTGGTTGGGGGAAAACTTCCACGTACTCCGTAGATTTTTATCGAAAAATCCGATTTGCCATTCATAAACCACCCATTTATTGACGAGATTCAATGCGTTTAATTTCATCCCGAATTTTAGCAGCTTTTTCATAATCCTCATTGTCAACTGCTTCCTTAAGTTCCTTTTTCAACCTATCAACACGATTCTCTTTTAAGTCTACCTGTCCTTCCTCAACATTTTGAATTTCATCCGCAGTGTATGCACCTTTTTCCATTACATCCTCTTCCACAAAAATGGGAATATTTTGTCGTACCGCAAGAGCAATCGCATCACTGGGACGAGAATCGACCTCGTATAATTGCGCTTTTCGACGAACATGAACTAAAGCATAATAGGTATTATTTTTTAATTCAGTTACCACAACCCGCTCGATTTTCGATTCAAGCGTAGAAATTAGATTCAGAGCCAAATCATGTGTTATCGGTCTGGGTGGTTTAATGTTTTCCAAACCCAGGGCGATAGATTGCGCTTCATATTCTCCAATAATAATAGGCAAGGTTCTTTCACCTTCAAGTTCTTTAAGAATAACACCGCTGGCTTGCGATTGTGTTAAAAATAAACCATTTATTTTAACTTCTATCATCATCTCCCCAACAAGTTTAATTAGACGGATTCAACCGCCTTAATTTCAGGTAATTCCTGTTTGACATAACGTTCGATGCCTTCTTTTAAGGTTAATTGCGCCATTGGACATCCACCGCAGGCACCTACCAATCTCACATAAACAATGCCATCTTTTACTTCCACAAATTCAATGTCTCCACCGTCCATTTGAATACCAGGTCTCACCGCATCCAAAAGTTTTTTAATTTTTTCTTCCATTTGGTTTTAATCCTCATAATAATTCAATCAAGTTTAAAATATTTCCTTAAAGTTATTGATAATATAAAAAGCAAATACGTATCTGCAAAGGATTTCTTATCTGATTAAGTTTATCTCTGCCATTTAAATATAAAGTTACCACAGATTTTTTCCGCTTTGCTATGAGCTTCGTCAAAAAACGGTAATAATTTTTATTCAATGCGATTATTCTCTATATTTTATCATTCACCACATGTAAAGTTTCATCGACCAGATCTTTAACACCCTTTAGCACATGCGCCTGTTCTGTTTTAAGTTTACTAATAAAATCCTCGTCGGTAATGGTGGATAAATTTATCAGAATATTTAGTGATGCAGACTGTGCAGCAGCCAACACCATAATTCCTGCCACCCCCGCATCACTGATGGCATTTTCATTTCCTTTCATCGCAACAGAGAGGGAAAGATGTGCAACTGCTTCGCAGCGCCGCAACACGTCCATCGGTACCAGTGCAGCGCGTTTAGTTGCTTCCTCCACGGAAGTATCGTGTGTCTTTTTTTCTTCTTCCGTATTTTTGGGCAACCGATACGCTTCCATTACTTCATTAAAAACTTCGGCATCTTTTTCAGATAATAGAGTAAATTCTTTTCTAAATTTCTCAGCTTTTTCAATGATATTTTTAATTTCTTCCTCGTGGTTCTGATATCTTTTTTTTCCAATCGTCAGGTTGCAGACCATACAAATTAATGCCGCAGATAGTGCACCAGATAATCCCGAAACCGTTCCACCACCCGGCGTAGCAGACTTTGTTGACAAGTCTTCTAAAAAATTTTCAATAGAGGTATCTTGAAACATGATTGACTCCTTTCATCGCCTCAAAATTCTTCAGCGTTAAAATTTTTCCAACTTATTAAAATCCATAGATTGAATAAAAATAAGTTGTGATGCTTACTTCTTGTTGTACTTAGTTGTGATTTAGACTAAGCCTGTTATTCTATTTTAAAATTCGATACAAATTAATATATTCAGGAATTAGGCTCTAAAAAACGAAAATCAACTACTTGCCATTCAGGTGTGAATTCACCAAAAACGTTCATCTTTAAATACTTGTTCAAATTATCTAATCGCTCTTTCATGGGCAACTGCAGAATATCTTCACTATTGGGTAATGTTGCAATTGCTTTATTCAAAACATCGAGCGGGATAGTGCCTAAAAAATTGCTGCCTAAAATATTAACAATATACCTATCGGATACGCTTTGAACCGTATCAAAAAGTTGAACTAATGTCGGATTTTCATAATCTTTTAACTTACAAATAATTTGGGTCATTTTATTTTCTTCTACCGCATAGGTAAGCGTCTCAATTGTTTGATAAATACCTTTATCTCTAACAATTTCTCCGCTGCTATTTTTCAAAGGAACACCTTGATTGTCGTAAACAATTCGCCCTTGCTCACCAATTTCATCGGCAATTTCCTGAGCTATATCCAGACTCTCCGTATCCAGGTAAATCAGATAGATAACCACAAATTTACG
>CAZVKP010000077.1:6612-10250 GCA_964627635.1 uncultured Calditrichaceae bacterium
CCACTAAAGTGAGACCATAAGTCGAATTGAAATCAATCTTTTCATCATCACTTTGTAGTTTACTACTGTTCATTTCTTGTTGAATTTTTGCAGGACTCAAAGCATGGATTTTTTTAATTTCATCAATATTCTTGAAATTAACCACTTCGCCAAACTTTAGTACAGGAATTTCAAACTTATCCTTCATTTTTTTAATTAACTGATTGATCCATGGTTTGCAATCGCTCAATTTCATATTACGAACCGGAATGAATACAATATCAGAGATCACCCCGGAGAGTTGAGAATAATCCATAAAAGATTTGATATCAATTTTTTCGAGTATATTATCTATCATAAGAAGAAGTCTGTTGTAAACATGTTCGGGTTTTCCCACATACTTCAATATAGCGTAGCCATCTTTCGGACGACGACGTAAATCAAGTAAGGACAGTGAATTATCGCTATCAATCATTTTCGCTGCCTCATCAACAGCCTCCACAGTTTCGGAATCTGCTATTTTTAGAGATACTGCAATTAATTTCAAAGTATTAGTCATTTTAAATATACAATTTTTTTCGCTTAACTAATGGGGAATTTGGTACAGGTAATTCTGAGATATTTTAGAAGATAAACCTAATAAACAGTAGAATTAATCCTGCAAGTGCAGAGAAAACTGTTATATATACTTCAGGAAGAAATCGTGACGAATTCAGTTCGATAACATCACCGGACCGTGCCAAATGATGAAAATTTGACTGATAGATATAAAGGTCATTATCGGATTTCAGATAGGTTTGACGATAAGAACCCGGAAAATTGATATTGATTTTCAATATGTCATCTTTTTTTACTAACCGATCCAATAACTTCTGTCCAATGCCCTGTTGTTTTAATAGATAGAAAAAGTTTGAATGAAATATTTTGGAATTCAATAACAATTTTAAATAATATTTTTCTTTGAAGAAAGATTTTGTAGCACTGAAATCAATACAGTTTAATGTATCCTGCAATATTTCAATGTGATTTGCCTTTAACTGAATTCCGATATTTTGATAATTCCGGTCGTTTAGAATTGCTGTAGCATAAATTTTACCAGGAAAGCTCTGATTTATGGTATTTTGAATTTTCAATAGCTGTTCAGCGGAAAAATCATTGGAAGTTTGATTGAGCCAAAATATGGCATTAACTGATAAATCGCTGTTTAAATCTAAATCCAAAACCATGGAATGACAATTATTGGATAATCCCACACATAAGATAAATAAAAGTGGAATAAATCGATTTATCATCGCATACCAATCAAAAAATTTGTGAAATTATAACCTTAATTATGTAATGATAATAAATTTATGATGTTCCGGCAACCATCAACAGAATATTCAAAGCGATATAAATATTGCCGTTCTTCCCTTAAGAATTCATCGGAAAACAGCTTTCAAATCGTAAACTTTCGCAGCAGCCCTGTTTGTTTTTTATACTTATTTTATACTACTTGATCTCTCATTTTGCGGTCAGAAAAGTGCATGCCACTGCTCGTGAATTTTGTTACTGAAGACTATCCCTGTTCAATAGTCTCTTATAAAGCTCTACATATTGCGGAACAATTTTATCGATATGGAATCTTTCAAATGCATATTCACGCGTGGAATCCGAAAGTTTTTTTGTAAATTTTTCATCACCCAATATTTTTAGCACGTGGCTGGTCATCAACTCAATATCTCCTACTTCCGCAGTATAGCCGGAAACCCCCTCTTGAACCAGCTCGGCAAGTCCACCTGCGTTGCTGGTTACAACCGGGACACCACAAGCCATCGCCTCTAACGCAGCCAATCCAAAACTCTCTAAACGGCTGGGCATTAAAAAGACATCAGAAGTCGCCAAAAGTAAAAATACGTTTTCCTGTTTTCCGAGAAAAACCACTCGATCCGAAAAGTTTAATTCCCTTGCCCGAGCCTCTGCCTTGGATCTTTCCGGACCGTCTCCAATCATCATCAGTTTAATTGGTAATTTTTTATTCACCTGATACGCCACATCCACTACATCCGTCACCCGTTTTACCGGACGAAAGTTAGAGAGATGCGAAATAATTTTCTCCCCATTGGGTGCAATCCGACGGTGTAAATCCACACATTTTCTTTTTTGGTCCGGGTTGTCTTCAATAAAATTATAAATAACTTCAATTGAATTTGTCGTTTTAAAATTTTCGATAGTTTTATTCTTTAAATATTGCGAAACGGCGGTAACACCATCGCTCTTCTCAATACTGTATCTGGTGACTTCCAAAAAAGAGGGATCGCGCCCCACCAAGGTTATATCGGTTCCATGTAGCGTCGTCACAACCTGGAGCGGGTGGTGATCTTTAATCATATCCTTCGCTAAATTTGCCGAAATTGCATGCGGTATGGCATAATGAGCGTGGATAATATCCAGGGATTGATATCGGGCAATTTCCGCCATTTTAGTTGCCAGGGCAAGGGAATATGGCGGATATTCAAACAAAGGATAATTCATAACCTTAACTTCGTGATAATAGATATTTTCGTAATATTGATTTAACCGATATGGCATGGCATACGAAATGAAGTGAACCTCGCACCCCAATCTGGCTAAACTTTTTCCAAGTTCCGTTGCAACTACGCCACTACCTCCATAAGTAGGATAACAAACTATACCGATCTTCATTTTTACACTCGAAGTTATTGTTTTTCATTTCATACTAATTTTAATATCAGAATAACGTTCTCCAATAAATATAATAATTTTTATAGAAAAAACAGAATTTCAAGATAATTAATTATTCAAACGCAGGAGAGAAAATTTTCAAGTTTCCATTTTAAGAATTTAATCGTTTATTCTGACTTTAAATCTCTGAATAATGCCACCATATTTCGCCCATTATTTTTGGCATAGTAAAGCGCCCTGTCTGCCGTTACAATCAGATCTTCGATAACGACTGCATCTTCGGGATAGGTGGAAATCCCCAGGCTCACTGTAATAGTACCATCCGGCTGAATTTCTTGTTGGGGAAATTTATGCTCCTCCACTTTCTCCCGGATCCGATCTCCCAGCGCCTCCGCGCCTTTTTCGTCCGTTCCGGGCAGTATCACAGCAAATTCTTCCCCGCCATATCTGGCAACAATATCATTATCCCTTACAGTGCTCATTAAAATGGCGCTTAGTTGTCGTAAAATTTCATCGCCGGAGGGGTGCCCCAGCGTATCATTATAATTTTTGAAATAATCAACATCCAAAATCAACAACGCCATCACATTATTCCCGCGGCGTGCACGTGCCATTTCTTCTTTTAAACGCAGCATAAAAAACCGATAATTGTGCAAACCGGTCATCCCGTCAGTATACGACAAAGCTCTCACTTGTTCAAAGTTTTGCGCATTGTGAAGGGCAACCGATAGCATATTGGTGACAATTCCCAACAACTCTAAGACATCCGGAGAATATTCTGTATCGGTAACATTGGGTCCCAAACAGAAAATCCCGATAATTTCATCTTCCTGAAAAAGCGGTGCAACCACTTCGATTTCCAACTTCTTTAATAATGGGATGATATCCTGAAATTCACGAGTCACATCCTTTACCTGAAACGGTTTTTTTATAAGTTCAAGATAATGGACCAGTTTATCGTGCCGTAAAACTTT
>CAZVKP010000078.1:0-10243 GCA_964627635.1 uncultured Calditrichaceae bacterium
AATTTAAACCAATATTGGTAATTGCACCGAATACCATGGCTATAGTCTGAAAATAGGTTTTTTTAAATATATTTATTCCGACAGTTCCAACATAGAATAAACCGTATAAAAAGTAAGTCAAACTCAAAATTGGTATCAAATAAAATGAATTGAGATAATTAGCGTTCGCTAGAACCAGGATAAGTTCTTTAGAAAATATTGTCAATATGGTTACAAAAAATAAGAATATTGTAAAAAAATAAGTTATAATTTTGGAGTAATAGTACTTCGCATTAGAGTAACTTTTTATTTTAAACATTATTGAAGGCCATGCCATTTGAAAACTGGAAACAGCTAAGAGAATTAATGAGGATATCCGATTTGCCACTGAAAAAAGTCCTAATTTTTCGGCATCGTGAAACAATAAGATAAAGTAACGATTTGACATCAATAAAATTAAACTACCGATTGATACTGGAACAAGATAAATACTATACGATAACAATTCTTTAACAATACCAAAAGAATAATAAGGTTTCAGAGTTTCTTTAATTAAGTAGACAAAAATAATACCAAATAAAGCTGCTGAAACAACCCGCACTAACAATATTCCTTCAATTCCCTTTTTAAAAACCGTTACCAATAAGATTATAAAAATTACTTGAAACAGAAATTTTAATAAATTTAGAATAGAATATAAAAATGATTTATTTTGAATTCGAAAGTAGCTAATCGGAACAACTAAAAGTAGTTCAAAGAATACAGTAATTAACATTAATGATATGAGATAATCAAAAGATTGGGTTCCAAAAAGTAATACAGATATTTCTCGTCTAAAATACAATCCAATAAGTAAAATCGCGAAAGAGGATGACAATAAAAAG
Source organism: uncultured Calditrichaceae bacterium (assembly GCA_964627635.1). Lineage (GTDB taxonomy): Bacteria > Calditrichota > Calditrichia > RBG-13-44-9 > RBG-13-44-9 > CAZVKP01. The sequence goes on from CAZVKP010000078.1 coordinate 864, forward strand.
TAAAAAGTAGAACTTATAACCTGTTTATTTTTCTTTCTCCCTCTTCCTTTATCATTATAATCATAATACTTAAATAATGCTGAACCCAAGCCCCACTGTAATATTCTAAAAAGGACTGTTATTGTAACGAGGAATATTTCAAGCTGTCCGTATTCACTTACAGATAAGTAAACTGTATATAAAGGTAAGAGTAAAAAGCTTGCAGCATTGTGAAGTAATCCAGCAATACCATAAATTAAAGAATGCTTAATTAAATTCTTTATCATTGGGTCTAAGTATATTTAAATCATAGAAAATAATAATGGCAATTATAATTGCCCAAATAATGTTAAATCGGTATAATATAATGCATCTGTTTGTTATGGCAATTAATAGCATGCCGGCCATACCAGATACTAAACCTGCAATTAGAAACTTATCAAAATCACTATTCATTTTCCAATAAACTTTAATACCACTCCAAAAAAAATTAATATAAATTAGAAGAAATAACAATAACCCGAAAATCCCTGTTTTCCATAATACATAAGCATAACTATTATCCAAACCAAAATGACCTCTATATTTATGGATGTTGGGATATGTGGCACCCAAACCTTTTCCTATGAGTGGATTTTCCTTCCATTTTTGTAGTGCAATTTCGATTTCACTAAATCGAATTTTCCAACTAGTATCCGCAGATATATTTTGCAACGTATCCATCCGTTGAAAAACTGTCAGAAAAAAATGTAGATTAAAATATTTATCCATTAATAGCAGGATAAAAAATAGAAATATAATAATACCCACTGCACCCAAAACAAATTTTACTAACTTCTTAATGCCAAATCCTTTTCTGAAGTAATAAAAAATTAAAACCAATAGAATTGAAAAGATGATAGCAATATATAATGCTCTTTGTTGTGACAACAAAACCATTAAAAAATTTGGTATTATCAATAATGCAGTTAGAATTCTATATTTAATTTTTTTATAAAATACCCCAAAACTAAAAAGTAAAGGAATCGAAATCTGAGCTAAATGAGGTTGTTGAGTAGTAACTCTTGTAATAAAGATATTGGAGAAATCAAAATTATGTAAGCTAAAGAAAATGTATTGTATTGAAGATAAAGTAGTGGCAATTAAGAAAACGAATATGAATTTCTTTATCCAATTGGTATTTTTAATTAAAAATCTTGCAATGAAATACATACAATATAAAACAATAAATAATAAATCCACCAACACATTTGAAATCGTATTACTTTGAGATAATCCCCACAAGGCATTTAAAACTATATATACAAGGAATAAAAATATAATTATATCCAAAAAACAAAAATCAATCTTCCATTTTTTTTCTTTTAAATATTGGATATATATTATAATAAATATAAATAATATCAGTAATGAAACAATCTTCATATCCACATATACTTTAAAAAATTCGTAGGTACTTCCCCAATCTTGGTTTGGTAAAATTAAAATGTATATTATAAGTACAAGCAGAATATTAGTTGGATTTGAAATAATAAATGGTAAAATTAAAATAAAAAATATTATAGGAATAAAAATTATTGGGTTGGGTAAAAGAAATAATAAAATCAATAATGCTATCTCGGTTACTACAAAGAAAAGTGTAACCGTTTTTTGATGCTCAGGTTTAATTAGTTCATCAAATGTTGCCATTTATTATTGCAATTAGTTTGAACGACCTTTATCACTGGGAAGTTTTTTGAAAATATTAATTCCCCTTAATACATAAAGAAATTTCTGATATTTTTTATTATTTTGTATCTCAAGTACTTTTAAATACTCTAATGTAAAAACATAGAGTGTTGTGACAATTATGGACAAGACTCCTGCCAAAATTACTAAAATAGCACGTTTGGGTTTTGCTTTTCTATATGGAGGTACCGCTTCATCCATCACTTGAATTGTAGGGGTGTCTCTTGCTTCCTGAATTTTTGCTTGTTCATATTGTTGTGTAAGAAATTCGTAAATAATATTTTGTATCTCAACCTCTCTTTTTAGTCTCATATATTGCATACCGATTTGAGGTGCTTTAGAAAAAGTAGGGTACAATTTCAATACATCTTCAGTAGGAGTACCCATTTTCAATTCCTTCAATTTTCTCTTTAACTCTTTTATTTCTATTTGTTTTTGTAAAATTGAAGGGTGTTTATTATTAACTGAGCTTTTTAAGGCTTCTAATTCAATTTCTTTGATCATAAGACGGCTCTCAATTTCGGATGCACTCGAAATTGCAGCATTAATTTGATCTGGGAGAGATATAATTCCATATTTTTCGCTGAAATTTTTAAGATTCTTCTCTGAAATTCTTAATTCTTCCTTATTTTCGTTATATCTTTTTTCTATAAATATTCGATTATATTTTGCTTGCTGGGTTTGAAAATTTTTATTAATTTTATCCAATTCCGAGACTATAAAATTTGTAATGTTTGCACATAAATGTTTGATTTCATTTTCCTCTGAATCAGGATGAAAGAAGCTGGTTTCTAAAGCAACTTCTACAACAATAGAGCTCTCATCATTTACGGAAATATCAACTTGTGTACCGAATAATCTTATGGCTTCTTCCATATTTTTATAGCCGAATCTATCTAATAAATCAAAATGCTTTATGGTGTTTTCGATAATAGTTCTACTTTTCAAAATTGACAAAAATTTATTTGTCTCATCAGAATATGCACCCACACCACCTAATAAACCACTCACGGGAAGATTTGCGGTTAACGAAGAAATAAAATTATTACCACCAGTTGGAGGCAATATTACAGATTTTGCAGTATATGTTTTAGGAATAATAAGTGAAATAATAGCAGCAATTATACATACAATAAAGAAGTTAATAATAAATAATCTTCTCCATTTTACGATAGTATAAAGATAATCTAAAAATTTAGATTTTTCTGCTGATTCTTTAGTCAATTTTCAAGTACCTTTAATTTATTTTTCCTTAAATAAAATTAGTTGACTTATCTTAATTGGAAAGTAAAAATGAAAACTATTTACTGGACTGTATTATCGCATACGTTGATATTGCAAGACTTATTATAGGAGTAAAAATCGACAAATAATCTTTAAATACCTCCCTACTCTTGCGGGGCACTACCACTATGTCCCCTTTCTGAACAATCGTACCTCCACCTTTTTCGATTTCCCCGGATTCCTGGTGTATCACATAAACACTTTCCAAATCTTTTGCCGTTTCCAATAAACCGGATAAACCAGCATAATCTCGCGCTGTATAATTGGCTAAATACGGATAGGAACCCGGTTGAAATACTTCACCCTTAACATAGACTTTATTTCGATTAGATGGAACAATAATTCGATCACCGGTTTGGAGTCTGGCTTGCCTGGATTCTGTATCAGCTTTTATTAAATCATAAATATGCTTCTGTTCGTCTCTAATCAGGATTACTTGATTCACATTGGATCTTCTATTAATTGCTCTAATACGCCTTAAAAATGGAAGGAGTGTCTCATCTTGCTTAATCTGGTAAATCCCCTCTGAGCCCACATTTCCTTCTATAATAACATAATTTTTTGTCAAATCAATTGGAGGAATAAAGATAATATCTCCACCATTTAAATAAGGATTAACATCCACATCACCCGTAAGATAAAATTGATTGATATTTAAAGTATCTACTGCTTTATCAGAATGCCTTAGTTGAATTCGGGTATCATCACCCCATTCTGTAAAACCCCCGGCCAGTTCAATTGCATTACTAACCCGATCTGCCGCCCTTAAAAAGTAAGTACCAGGATTTTGTATCTCTCCAACCACAAATACTCTAAATTTACGTAATTTTACTAACCTAACGGTGAAATTTGCATTTTTAAAATATTTCTTGAGCGTATTTTTTATGACCCGGGAGCCTTCCGCTAAAGTAAAATTTGTGACTTTTATGTCAGCAATCGTTGGAATAACCACATAGCCTTCGGGTGTCACTTCGGTTAGAAATTGATTTTCAAGTGGTCCCCAAATTTTAATTAATAATTGATCTCCGGGTCCCAATACATATTCGGATGAGTCTATTGCTTTTTCAAGGGATTGTTCCAGGTATTGTCTCTGTGGGATAACTTGTTCACTTGACTTTTGAAGCTGTAAAAAATCTGTATCTAATTGTTCAGTTTGTTGAGGTTGTCGTTTTTGATCTTCATCTCTTTCAGTTTTGGTTTGTCCAAATAACAAATTACATAACAATAAAGAAACAATGATGACAGATAAATATCTCAATTTAAGTCTCCAGTTAATACTTCCACAATCCTCTCCCCTGCTTTCCCATCCCAAAGCGGGGGAATTTCACCTTTTTTCCAATCTCCTGCCAAAATCTTTTGAGCATTGCTAATGATTTTTTGAGTATCGGTCCCAACCACTTCATTGGTGCCAATTGTAGCAGTCACAGGTCTTTCGGTATTTTCTCTCAATGTGAGACAGGGAATTTTAAGAAAAGTTGTTTCTTCCTGAATGCCCCCGGAATCTGTCATGATGAATTTACAGTTATGACTGAGCTGCATAAAATCCAGATAACCAATGGGCGGAAGTAATCGTAAATTGTGTAATTTTTCTACTTTGTCTTCCATTCCGAATTTTTTGATATTTTTTTCAGTTCTGGGGTGTATCGGAAAAATAATGGGAATGTCCTTTTGAATAACTTCAAATGCATCCAATATTTTTTGGAAATTTTCCGGATCATCCACATTGCTGGGTCTGTGTAAAGTGACCAAAGCATAGTTCTGCGGCTCTAATTGAAGTTTTGCTAATATATTAGAGTCTTTTGATTTTTCCTGGAAGAATGTCAGTGAATCAATCATTACATTGCCAACAAAATGAATTTTTGATTCGCCAATTCCTTCTTTAATCAGATTATCACTTCCACTCTTTTCCGTTGTAAAAAGAAAATCTGCAAGTGCGTCGGTAACCAGTCGGTTAATTTCTTCAGGCATTTTCCGATCGAAACTTCGTAAGCCCGCCTCAACATGTGCAACAGGTATCCATAATTTGCTGGCAACCAAGCTACATGCGGCAGTCGAATTCACATCTCCAACCACCAACACTAAATCCGGCTTTGTGTCCAGGCAGACTTTTTCAAATTCCATCATGATTTTTGCGGTTTGAGTTGCGTGACTTCCCGAACCGACCCCTAAATAAACATCCGGTTTTGGTAATTGAAGATCTTCAAAAAAAAGCTTGCTCATTTGCTCATCATAATGTTGACCGGTATGAATCAAAATCGGTTCAAAAAGAGGATTCTGTTTCTGCATATGACGTTGGATCGGGGCAATTTTCATAAAATTTGGTCTGGCACCAACCACATTCAAGATTCGCTTCATTTAATCCTCCAAAATAGCTATAAATATAATTCTGTGCATTATTTAAGGCAATTGCATTTTTAATTCATTAAAAAACAATTAAAAATATAGTAATTAATAGGAAGAAAAAGTTGAAGCAAATCAATGAATCCCTAATTTATTTCCTGACATTGTTTAATTTTATTATATGGGCACCTTTATTAATCGGTAAGTTTTTTACCTAAACCCAATTTGTTCAGGGCTTGTTTCGCTGCTTTCTGTTCTGCTGTTTTTTTACTTTTCCCAATCCCTTCCGCATACTTTTTTCCATTCAAGTAAACTGCCACTCGAAAATTTTTATCATGATCCGGGCCGGTTTCTTCAATTATTTTATAATCCGGGGGTGTATCCATTTTAGACTGAGCATGTTCTAACAGCATGCTTTTATAGTTCTTATAAAGTTCACGTTGCATGATGGATTTGAACTTGACTAACAACTTTTCATGAATAAAATTCTTTGCAGTCGCTAAATCTTTATCTAAATAGATGGCACCGATTACAGCTTCAAAACAATCTGCCAGGATGGAATCCCGCTGACGTCCGCCGGTCTTTTCTTCACCCTTATTGATTAGCACCATACTGCCCAGAGATAGATTTGCTGCAATTTCCGCAAGAACCGGTTTGCTGATAAGGATTGATTTTATTTTAGATAATTGTCCCTCGGTTCGTTTTGGGAATTTTTCATAAAGATGGTGGGTCACAACCAAATCCAGAACTGCGTCACCCAAAAATTCCAATCGCTCGTTAGACGCCACCCGGTTTTCATTGGTCACATTTAGATAAGAGCGATGTTTTAAGGCGGTGATTACCAGGGAAGGATTGTTAAATTCAAGGTGAAGTTTATTTTTAAATATCTCTAAAATTTCATCCTGGTTTATTCTCCGATGGGAATTATTTATCCTATCGGAGGAATTAGATCGCTTAAAAAAAATTTTAATCACTTCCTTCATAGAAACTATCCGCTCTAATCAAATTTGCTAACAGCCAATACAGCATTATGCCCACCAAAGCCAAATGTATTGCTTAGCGCTACTTTAATTTTCCGTTCTTCAGGCTGGTTTGTTGTATAATTTAAATCACAATCCGGATCCGGTTCTTCGTAATTAATGGTTGGTGGCACTACACTATTTTGAATGGCCAATATTGAGGCAATTAGCTCCACGCCACCTGCGGCACCAAGCAAATGCCCGGTCATCGATTTAGTTGAACTCACATTTAATTTATATGCATGGTCTCCAAATACAGTTTTAATTGCTTGTGTTTCTGATTTATCATTGAATTGAGTTGAAGTACCGTGTGCATTAATATAATCAACTTCATTTAAATTTAAACCGCTGTCTTGTAAACAGGCAGCCATCGCCCTGGTTGCACCCTCACCACCAGGTGCCGGTGCAGTAATATGATGTGCATCGGCTGTAAATCCTAATCCACACACTTCAGCAAAGATGGGAGCACCACGTTTTTTTGCATGTTCTAAATCTTCAAGAACTAAAACACCTCCACCTTCTCCCATCACAAAACCATCGCGATTTTTGTCAAATGGACGGCTCGCAGTTTTCGGATCATCGTTCCGTTTAGAAAGTGCTTTCATAGAATTGAATCCCGCTACCCCCATGGGGCAGATGGCAGCTTCTGATCCACCGGTAATCATGACATCTGCTTCTCCACGTTCAATGATTTTAAATGCATCCCCAATGGCATGGGAAGCAGTCGCACAAGCTGAAACAACCGAATAGTTGGGGCCTTTCAATTTATATTTAATAGAAATATGGCCGGTTGCAATATCTATGATCATTTGTGGTATAAAAAATGGGCTAACCCGTCTTGGTCCACCTTTAAAATATTTTTCAATTTCCCTGCTAAACGTCCATATTCCTCCAATCCCGGATCCTAATAGTACGCCAACTCGTTCGGGATTTTCATCTTCAAAATCAATGCCGCAATTTTCTATTGCCTCATCAGCAGCAAACAGGGCAAACTTCGAGAATTCATCCAATCTTCTTAATTCCCGGGCATCAATTCGATCCTCGGGTTTAAAATTCTTTACTTCACAGGCAAATTTGGTAGTATGGTCAGAGGCATCAAATTGGCCAATATTATCTGCCCCGCTTTTTCCTTCTAACAAATTGTTCCAAAACTCAGGCACTGAATTTCCAACGGGGGTTACTGCCCCCATTCCCGTTACGACCACCCGTCTGTTCATAATATACACCCCGGTTTTCTCAAATAAATCTTGTATAAATTACTCAAATTAAAAATTACTTTAGAAATCTATTCATTTAAATTTGATAAATTAGGTGAGTATGTAATAAAAAATCCGATAAAATGTGATAATTATTATGGTAAACTAAACATAATCAGATTAACTGTTGATAATAATTAATAATTAACAAATTGTTTACATTTTGCAGCAATAAACAATAATGTGTGCTTGCCCAGTGGATAGAACAAGCACACGAATTAATTGGTTTACTCTGATTCGGACATTTTTTTGCCCAGATAATCAATTGCCCCCTTTACCGTTGTGATATTCTGGGCATCATCATCAGGTATTTCAACATTAAATTCTTCCTCAAATGCCATGACTAGCTCGACCGTATCCAGTGAATCTGCACCCAGATCATCGATAAAATGCGATTCCGGTTTTACCTTTTCCGGAGAAACCCCCAACTTATCCACAATGATATCCTTAATTTTTTCTTCTAAAGACATAACTCCTCCTGTTTTAAGTGTTAAATCAATAAATTCAAATGTTCAATTCATAACCATTCCACCATCTACATTAATTACCTGACCTGTGATATATTTTGCATCTTCAGATGCCAAAAAACATGCAACCTTTGCCACATCGGAAACAGTTCCGAGTTTTCCTAAAGGGATTTGAGCCTTTAAATCTTCCACCACTTTTTCACTTAAATTCCCTGTCATATCTGTTGCAATGAATCCCGGTGCAATTGCATTGCAATTGATATTACGTGAAGCAAATTCGCGTGCAATAGACCTGGTTAAGCCGATAATACCTGCTTTAGAGGATGCATAATTTGCCTGGCCGGGATTGCCGATTTGCCCAACCACAGATGTAATGTTTATGATGCTACCATTTCTTTGTTTCATAAATTGACGCGTGGCGGCTTTTATACAATTATAAGTGCCTTTTAAATTGACTGCAATTACCTGATCCCAATCCTCTTCACTCATTCGCATCACTAAATTATCCCGATTAATTCCGGCATTGTTAATCAGCACATCAATTTTCCCAAATTTTTCGAGGGTTTTGTCAATTAAATTTTTGGCATCGTCCGACAGACTAACATCAGCTTGAATTGTTAATGCCGGTGCGCCTATCTGATTAATTTCATTTTCCATTTCAGAAAGTTTTTCCTGATTTCTACCGGAAATAACTACCGATGCACCGCGTCGGGCAAATTCTTTTATAATTTCAGAACCAATACCCCTGGTAGAACCTGTAACCACCACCACTTTTTCAGAAAAGCCTTCCATTTAAACCTCCTCATTCAGGGAAATTATGTCATCAAGTTTACCAATCGGGAAACATTGAATATCTCTATCAATCCTTTTATTTAGCCCGCTGAGCACTTTTGACGGGCCAATTTCATAGAATTTCTGGCAACCATCGGAAATCATGTTTTCAATTCCATTCTGCCAAAGAACCGGTGATAGAAGTTGTTTTTTAAGTGCTTCCCGTATCTCATCGGGATTTGTAACTGCCTGAGCGCTTACATTGGTATATACCGGACAGACCGCTTTTCTAATTTCTGTTTCATCAAGTGTTTTTGATAATCCTTCCAAAGCATCCTCCATAAGAGGAGAATGAAAGGCACCGCTTACCGTTAGCTCCGATGCCATTCGTGCATTTTTTTCCTTTGCCAACTCCATGGCTTTGTGCACACCTCCAATGCTGCCGGAAATGACGACTTGTCCTGGTGAATTATAGTTTGCCGGATGAACAAATCCGGTTTCAGACGCTTCTTTACAAATGTCAATCACAATTTCTT
>CAZVKP010000079.1:0-10240 GCA_964627635.1 uncultured Calditrichaceae bacterium
TTACAGCAGGCAAATAATGTGGAAATGCTCCGAAGGAGCAACATAATATAGCCAGAGGCACCGCCCCTGGAATTGAAAACTAAATATAATCAAATTATTCCTAATTTTTCAGCTTCTATCAGAATATTTTCAATGTTTTTACAATTTTCCAAAAAGAAATAGTTATTTTTTAAACCTGAAATTTTTGATAATGATATACTCTTTTGATTGATTTTTTCAATTAGAATAGTAGGGAAAAAAAAGAGTTCAAAAGCATCTTGAGAAATGGGATGGACCCCAATTATTATATCTGAAGTTTTAGTTGACTGGACGTAAGTTTTAACTCCAGATTTATATGTTCTGTCAATACCTCCTCTTGAACCGCCTATAAAACTTATACTTTTTGTAGCTTTTTTTATTTGAGCTCGTATTATTGTTTCCTCACCGAATTCATTTTTAAATACGACAATTAAATCATACGGTGATAATGGTAGGTCAATAAGAGAAACATTATGATATTTTTTCATCAAAATTCCAGCAGCAATATGCTCATAGGCAAAGCCTTCTACTGAAGCTAATTTCCCTTTTTTTTGTTTATCCATTGCTTAATTACTTTCGTAATACTAATATCCAATCTGTGTTTATTCGCTCTTCTCTAGGAACTTTGATAAAATGTCGTATTATCTCAGAACCAAAATAGTTCTCTACTCTAAATCCGACTTTTTCTGACAAATGCATTATATATTTCCAATTTTCAAATACTTCTCCACGTATAGTATTATTCCCCAAAACTACAATGTAGCGTGCATTAGGTTTAAGAACTCTGTAAACTTCTGCTAAATTCTTTTTCATATCCTTCAGATATTTAAATGCAATATACGCTCTTCTTTTATCCTTTTCAAATATCTTAATAAGCGCTCTATCTGCTTCTTCAATTTCAATTTTATGAAGATATTGATAATTCTCTTTTGAAACGCTTTCAGTTCCCACATGTTTTTTCTTTAATGGAGTTAATGATCCCGTTTCAAAACCAAGCCAGTATATCTCCAATTGATGTGTTCTTGGATAGTCTACTGCATTTGCATAAGGTGGGGAAGTTATAGCAAGATCAAATAATGCATCTTTAAAATTAATATTTCTTGCATCAGAGTCAGCAGGAAATTCAACTTTTACATTTTTAGGGCAAACTCTTGCAAATTCTTTGGCTTTTTGAACGTTAATAAGTATAGCTTCTGCAAATTTGGTGAGCGCATCAGCGGGATAAACTTTCTTATTTAATTTTTTTCTAACAACAGTTCTAGTGCAATTATTATCAGCATTTGAGACCATCCTAATAATTGATGAGAAACATACTCTATAAAAATTTTTGATATTGTCATTAAACTCCATATTTTCAATTATTTTTTTTAAATAAGCAAGTTCAAGAACAATTTCCTTATTAAACCAATTATCTCTGTAAGGAAATTGCGGAATATCTGATTCCAGGACTTTAGTCGGGATGTAATTTACAATTGATTTTAGTAAGTAATTTTTGGATGATTCTATTTTTTTTTCGTCTAATGGCGTTATTTTGACTTGTGCTAAAAATCTTGAAAAGGGATCAACATCAACTCCTACCGAATGTCTGTGGTTTAATAATGCTTCTAAATTAGTTGTTCCACTTCCTGAAAAGGGATCCAATATGAGATCATTAACTTTTGAATATCTTCTTATAAACCAACGTGGTAATTCCGGGAAAAATTTTGCGGGATATTTATGAATTCCATGTGTATATTTGCTCTGATCATAACTAATAAATAAATACCTATCCCCATCATTAAGATTTAGATGTGTCGGTATTTCTCCATCAACTCTTATAATTTTCTCATTAAATTCATTTATAATTTCTTTAATATTTTCATGGTCAATTTTTTCAAATAATTCATATTGTTTTTTTTTATAAGAATTATTATTTCTTATTCCATTTTTCTTATTTATTCTAAATTGAATTTCATCAAGCGAAATTGGATAATAGGTAGAATCTATTCTCATCCCAAGAAATCCCTTTTTATTTATAATAATCAAAACAACAACAAAAATCAATTTAGAATTTAGTATTCCACCATATCAAATTGTTCAAAAAGAGGTCCACCATTCGTCGCTAAAAGCGACGCTTACCTAAAACTTAAATTGACGCGGATTAAGGTAGACTGACTGAAATTTAATTGATATTTTTATTAAAAAATTTGTACTAACTCAGATATCGGGTTTGGCAAGTCCGGGCATTCGTTCGGGGATTTGAAATGTGAAAGTATTCAAATTCAAAAGGGCGATCTCCCCGGCTACAATGTTAACAGGGGGGATGTTAGAAATTTTCTTAACATAAGCCTTTTAAGGATAATTGAATAGTCTGAGCAGATATTGAGTTGGCAACATTTTCATCCGGAAAATGATTCCCGACCTGCTATTAATTCACCTCCAAATCTCCACCTCCTTTAAAGTTAATCTTTACCCACACTTGACACAGATGGGGTTATTTCCTATTCTATTTCGCCCTTACAGGGCTTTAATTTTTTGGGTTTTTCAATACCAGGGGCGTTGCCCCCGGCTGAATTATTTTGCCCCTTCGGGGCGTTCACAAATTATACAAAACAATTTTTTTACACTGTATCAAGGCACAATGTATTTCCCCAACGGGCCTGCCTGCTGCAGGCAGGGAAAAATATTATAGTGAAGGGCCTGTCTGCCGCCCAGGCAGGCAACGCCCTGAGTCAATGTAAAACCAACCATCTTCGAGTCCGCCCTGCCACAAAATGTCACGGTAGTGACCACTGCCGTGGTGCGATAAGTAATAAACAAAATGGATTTCTAATAATTTTTATTAGTAAAGCTGAGCTAAGGAATTAATCATATAATTTAATATTATAACTTCCATCGGTCTCGCCCTCATAAACCTGTTTCAAGTGGGTATATCGAGCAGTCGACACGCATCAGGCTGTAGCGCCAATTGGCAATCTAAATACGACAAGGATGAAGCATCTCATTTCCCAGCTCTCATCAACGCTCTGCGTTGACACGTACTGAAACCGCCGCTCGTCACTACAAGCGAATCCTACTGTTGTCAACACCCAATCCACATTTTGTCATATTTTCTGCGACATCTGTCACATTATTCACGACACAGCCAACGGTAGGACTGTGACACAAATTTCATACTTTCTACGATATTTTTATCGAGCACCGAAGCCGATATTTATAGAGAAAATAAAATTAAAGGACAAAGGAAGAAATCAATTTGTTAAGAGGATTTGTAAAATGAAAATTCTAATTGTGGAACCTTCAACTCAAATTAGGGAGCGATTTTATAAACTATTCCAATACATTTCGAATGTTGACACAATTAAGATGTTGTCTAATCCCAACAACCTGATGGAGGCTGCTCTCAGCATGAAACCGGACGTGGTCATTTTTGACGTGCTGATGTTTGGTTTTGAAGGGATAGATTTTATCAAAAAAATAAAAAAAGCACTGCCGAATCTCGTGGTCATCATTCTATCGGATTTTCTGTTTCCAAAATATGTGGAACGATGTCTGGAAGCCGGAGCGGATTTCTTTTTTGATAAGCTGTATGCGACCGAAAAAATTCCGCAATTATTAGAAGCTGGCTCTAAAAGCAGGCAAAAACAAATTAGCGATTCGTTTTCTTAATGATAAAAATGGGGTTATAGAGTATTACCATGAATAAGAGACGTATTAAAATTTTGCATTATGAAACTGATGAAAATTTTCAAGTAAAATTTAATCAGGTCCTGTCTCAAAATAATTTCGATACAGAAATCTTAACTGTTAAAAAACAAAGCGAATATATTGCTCAAATAGTTAAACAACAATATGATATCATATTTGCCGATTTTGATCTGATTACCGAAGAAAATCTTTCACCGCTGCACATCACAAAAAAGGAAATACCGGATGTTCCCATTATTGTAACAGGGGATGAATTTCCATTGGAAGGAAGAGAGTTGATAAGGAGCGGCGTTACTGATTTCATTTTAAAAAGTGACGTTAAAAAACTCCCGTGGGTAATTCACAAGTCGCTGGCTTACATAGATTTAAATACCAGCCGGAAACTCACCGAATTATCACTCCGAGAAAGCGAAGACTTTATTTACTCCACGTTTGATGCGCTCTTCCAGAAAATTCTGGTTTTAGATATGGATGGTACAATTGTTTTTGTGAATAAAGCATGGTGGCAATTCGTTAATAAATTTAAAGTGATAGATTGTATAAACGGCGATAATTTTTTCGATTGCTGTGGAAACTCACACGGATTGTGGAATGACGGGGCAAGTTTGGCGGAAGGGATTCGCGCGGTGCTTGCCCATGATATTCATGAATTTTCTTTGGAAAATTCTATCCGCACTCATGACGGAAATTTCTGGTTCTCCATCCGGGTAACACCATTTAACGGTGGAAACTCTACCGGGGCGGTGGTGGCTCTCGAAGATATAACCGACAGGAAACAAGTTGAAAGAGAACTCCATGCCCGAAATTTACAGTACGAGACTTTTATTAAGAACAGCATGGTAGGCATCTGGAAAATTGAATTTCCGGAACCGATATCTCTGAGTTTACCGCCTGAGAAAGTCGCCAATCGAATTTTGTCCACCGGTTATTTTTCGGAAAGTAATCCTGAATTTGCTAAAATGTACGGATTGAATACGGATGCCATTTCCAATCGTCAGCTCAAAAAATTGGTGGTCGATTGGGATAAATCTGTGGAGCGGTTAACCCAAATGATTAAAAACGGATTGCGGCTCTACGCAGTTGAAAATGGTGAAAAAGATAAAAATGGCAATATTCGGTTTTTTAGGAATTCTTATTTCGGCTATGAGGAAAACAATTTTCTTCAGTGGATATGGGGAGTCCAATTTGACATCACGGACCGTAAACTAACAGAAATTGAACTGGAAAAAAGGAACAGTATTTTAGAATCTGTTGGATTGGCTGCTGAAAAATTTATGAAGGCTAACCGATTGAACGGTAATTTTCAAGAAATTTTAAACTACATCGGAGAAGCTTCACAATCTAGCAGGGCTTATGTTTTTAAGAATCATGAAGACGAAAACGGTAACAATTTTACCAGCCAAATTTACGAATGGACGGCAGACGGAATCCCCCCACAGATAGACAATGGTTGTCTGCAAAATATTCCCTGGAAGGAATCCGGGATGGAACGCTGGATGAAATTATTGCAAAAGGGAAACATCGTTTCCGGTCATGTTAAAGATTTTCCGGAATCCGAACAAGAAATATTAGCACCACAGGGAATCAAATCCGTGCTGGCAGTCCCCATTTTTATCCACAACCAGTGGTGGGGATTTATGGGATTTGATGACTGCCGGAGCGAAAGGGAGTGGTCCGAAGCAGAAGTGAGCGCCCTTAAAATAGCTGCAAATATAATAAGTGCTGCTCTAATAAAATCGCAATTTGAGACCGAATTAGCACACTCCAATAAATTGTACAAAAGCTTGATGAAAACCTCACCCGATCCGGTAATTGTTACTGAATTGGATGGAACCGTCATAGAAGTTTCCGAAAAAACAATGGAACTGTATGGCAGCAATAATTCCGGTGAAATAATCGGTAGAAACGCATTCGAATTAATTGTTCCGGAAGAACGGGAGCGAGCGCAACAGAACATCCAAAATTTGCTGGCTGGAAAAGTAAATTCTAATAAGAGATTCACCTGTTTAAAAGCCGATGGGACGAACTTTATCAGTGAAATTAATTCTGCGATTTTAAATGATTCCAAAGGACAACCACAGTATCTGATATCCAACTTAAGAGATATAACCGATCAGGTTATGGCAGAAGAAAAAATGCTGGAACAAGCAGCACTTCTCCACGAAGTGCAGGATGCGATCATTTTGCTCGATTCGCAAGGCAATATCGTTCTCTGGAATCATAGCGCCGAAAAAATTTACGGCTGGAAAAGTGCCGAGGTGGTTGGAAAAAAATTTGAATCAATTATTTCAGAAGAAGATTCTACTGATTTTGCAAAAATTAATCAAGCGTTTTCAGAAGTACAAAAAAGCAACCATTGGGAAGATGAAATAACCAACCATACCAGGAGCGGGAAAAAAATTCATGTGATGAGCCGCTGGACTGTGGTGAAGGACGATCAGGATATGCTTAAAACCATACTCATCGTCAATACAGACATTACAGAAAAAAAGAAGTTAGAAACCCAGTTTTTACGCGCTCAACGGTTAGAAAGCATCGGCGCTTTGGCAGGCGGTATTGCTCACGATCTTAATAATTTGCTCTCTCCCATTATGATTGCCGTTCAGATGCTGAAAATGCAAAACAATGGGAATCGTATGAATGCCAAGTATCTGGAAGCAATTGACAGCAGTGCAAAGAGGGGCGCAGAGATGGTGAGCCAGGTATTGACATTTGGCAGGGGCATAGAAGGTGAGAAAGTCCTGATGCAACCTCGACATATTATCAAGGAAACTTATAAAATCCTCAAAGAGACATTTCCAAAATCGATAGATATCCAGGTGAATACCCCAAAGGATTTGTGGAATGTAAAATCGGATCCTACTCAACTCCACCAGGTTTTTATGAATCTGTGTGTAAATGCCCGGGATGCCATGCCCAATGGAGGTCAATTAAAGGTTAGTGCGGCAAATGTGAGATTGGATGAACAGTATTCGAAAATGGCTTTAGATGCCAGAACAGGGCCCTATGTTTTGATCAGCGTTGCAGATACCGGTAGCGGAATTCCCAGGGAAAATATGGATAAAATTTTCGATCCGTTTTTTACCACCAAAGAACTGGACGAAGGCACCGGTTTGGGTCTTTCTACCGTTCAGGCAATTGTAAAAAATCATGGTGGATTTATTAAGGTGTATTCAGAGGAGAATCAAGGGACTGAATTTAAAATTTATCTGGAAGCATCAAAAAATAATGAAACTGCCCAGGACAAAAACGTTGAGTCTAAATTGGATTATGGTAATGGCGAAACAATTTTGGTCGTGGATGACGAAGCTTCCATTCGGGAAATTATCAAAGAAACCCTTGAGTTGTATAATTATCGAGTGCTTACTGCTGAAAATGGCACCGACGCCATATCCATTTATGTGCAACACCGGGATGAAATAGATGCGGTAATCACCGATATGGTCATGCCGGTGATGGACGGAAAGACAACCATCCAGGCATTAAAAAAGATAGAATCTGAGGTAAAAATTTTAGCGATCAGCGGATTTTCTGATTACTTAAGTTTACACCGATTAAGGGATATGGGGGTTCATCATTTTATTTCCAAACCATTTACAGCAGCAAAATTACTGCAAAATGTTCAGGAGATATTTGCTGAGAAGGGCAAAGAAGAACTTTCAGAAAGCACATTTTAAGAGAAGATAAGTAAACGAATATGAAAATTTTATTATTTGTAAATTCAATCCTCATTCAGCGTTATTTGCTAAACGAGCTATCAAAAATTAAAGGTACCAACCAAATTGAAATACCGGCAAACCAGGATGCATTCCGGAAATCGCTGCAAAGATTTAAACCGGATGCAGTGTTAATAGAAAACAGTGAAGTGAGCAAAAACGGGTCGGCCATTATCCCGGAAATCAGGAGGATTTCCGGGCGGTCGACTATATTGGTTATTCATCCGGTTTTAAACTATGAAGCTGATTCAGTTTCAAACCGGAAAAATGATACTATTTTTCAATTTGGAGTCAATAAAATACCGGAAATTCCAAATGTTCTTAACCAGATTTTGAACGAACACAGATTATAAATATTATATCCTGTTTCCAGGGAGGTATAATTGAAAGATGAGCGAAAAACTAAAAAACAGTTAATACAAGAATTAACAGAATATAGAAACGCACTCCGGCACCTTAATAATGAGCCAAGTCGTTTTGGGAATAAGCTTACCCCAGGGGAAGACACATCACCGGATTATCTCAAAACAAACGATAAATTCTCCGGCGAAGAACGTTTTTTTCTGCAATGCCTTTATGAAGGTGTCGATTCCGCAATTTTTGTGGTGGATGTGGATGAAACCGGTACATTCAGATATGCCGGTCTTAATCCTGCCCACGAAAAGCTCACCGGATTAAAAACTGCCGTTGTGAAAAATAAGACACCCGAAGAACTGATTCCGCTTATTCCTCACGATGTTGCTGCCGCGGTGCGTGCCAATTATGAACGGTGTTTAATGAAAGGTGAAAAAATTGAATATGAAGAAATGATACCCATCGGCAGCCGGAAAACCTGGTGGCTTACCCGTTTGACACCCCTGCGAAATAATAAAGGTCATATATACCGGATCGTGGGGATCTCCACCGAAATCACCCGCCGGATAGCCTACCAAAAAGAATTGGAGCATTACCGGGATCATTTGCAAACACTGGTAAATGAACGGGTGAAAGAACTAAAGTGTTTGTATCGAATTTTTGCTATTTCCTCAAAGCAGGAATTACCCGTAGAAGAGATGATGCAAGAAATTGTGGAGGCAATCCCTGATGGCTGGCAATTCCCGGAAATTGCAAGTGCCAGAATTAAAATAGGAGAAAATGAGTACACCACCCAAAAGTTTATTGAAACCCGGTGGCGTCAATCAGAGGATATTGTTGTTAATGATAAAATTATCGGGCGCCTGGATTTCTGTTATATCCGGAATCCGAAAAGAATTTATCCGGAAAGAAGTATATTTATTCCGGAAGAAGAGAAACTTTTAAAAGGAATTTCGGAACGAATTAGTCAGATTGTGAGACGAAATGAGATCCAAGTGGCATTACGGGAAAGTGAAGAACGATTCCGGGGGTTGTTCGAAAATTCAGCATTGGGCATTTATCAAACCACGCCCGAGGGACAGATACTGCTGGTTAATTCGGCACTCCTTAATATGTTGGGTTACCGGAATTTAAAAGAACTCCAAAAACGCAATCTGGAGGAAGAAGGATTTGAACATGAATATGACAGAGCAGATTTCAAAAGAAGGATGGAAACAGAAGGGAAAATAATCGGATTGGAATCCGTTTGGCATAAAAAGAATGGTGAAAAGTTGTATGTCCGGGAAAGTGCTCAAGCCGTTCGGGATGCCACCGGTAAGATCATCTACTATGAAGGAACCGTAGATGATATAACAGATCGCAAGCGGGCAGAGAAGGCACTTATGGATAGTGAAGAGCGTTTCCGCAGGGCAATTATCGATGCGCCGTTTCCCATTGTGATCCATGCAGAGGATGGAGAAGTTATACAGATTAGTAAAGCATGGACCGATATAACCGGCTACAAAATAGATGAAATACCAACTATTGGTAGCTGGATAAAAAAAGCATACCGGGAGCAGCATCAGGATGTTAAGCCGATTATCGAACGACTGTATAATTTAGATCGACGTGTGCATGAGGGGGAATTTGAAATTATCCCAAATAAGGGTAAGAAAAGAATATGGGATTTCAGCAGTGCCCCTCTGGGCAGGCTTCCTGATGGGCGAAAAATGGTAATCAGCATGGCAATGGATGTGACAGAGCGGAGAAAAGCTGAGACTGATCTAAGAAAGCTGAATACAAATCTGGAAGATATGGTACGGGAACGCACAGCAGAATTAGAGGCGGCAAACAAGGAATTGGAAGCCTTTGCTTATTCCGTATCGCATGATCTTCGGGCACCTTTGAGACACATCGACGGATATGTGGGATTGATGTTAAAACATAGCAAAGATAAGATGGATGCTAAAAGCCAGAAATATCTGGATACCATTGCCCGGGCTGCCCAAAGGATGGGAAAGCTGATTGATGACTTGCTGATATTCTCCCGTATGGGACGCCAGGGAATGAGTTTAAAATCTGTTAATTTGACTCAAATCGTTAAAGAAATATTTGAAGACTTTGGTGATGAATTTGAAAATCGGGATATTCGTTTGAATATTTCAGGGTTACCTCAGGTTCAGGGCGATCCGGATATGCTACGCCTGATATTTACCAACCTGATTGCCAATGCCCTCAAATATACCCGCCCACGGGCAACTGCGCACATTGAGATTGGTGTATCGTCTGAGGACAAAAATAAAGCGGTTATTTTTGTCAGGGACAATGGTGTGGGTTTCAATATGAAATATGCCGAAAAGTTGTTCGGTGTTTTTCAGCGTCTGCACAACGATGATCAGTTTGAAGGCACCGGCATTGGTCTTGCGACCGTCCGCAGAATTATTCACCGTCATGGTGGTGAAGTTTGGGCAAAAGGCAAACTGGAA
>CAZVKP010000080.1:0-9230 GCA_964627635.1 uncultured Calditrichaceae bacterium
TCAATGTGGTTGCCGGTTGCCCGAGGTGAATGTAACCCAGCCCGACATCATACAAGGTTTGCAGTTTTCGTTTGATGGAAGGAATTTTTTCGAAAAATTCTAATGCATCGCTCACCGTCATATCCAATACATCGGCAATGGACTTGCCGTGATAATTGATTTCAAGGGTTTCCCGGTTATACCGTTTGCTTTTACAAACTTCACAGGTTACATAAACATCCGGTAAAAAGTGCATCTCTATTTTTTTGACACCATCTCCTTCGCAAGCTTCACAGCGACCCCCCTTTACATTAAAGGAAAACCGACCGGGTTTGTATCCCCGGATTTTTGATTCCGGTAACTGTGCGAACAAATCTCGGATTAAAGTGAAAAGTCCTGTATATGTTGCAGGATTCGATCGTGGTGTTCGTCCAATGGGCGACTGATCGATGTCAATCACTTTATCGATCTGATCCAACCCCTCGATTTCATCATAGGGGAGGGGAATGATTTTACTGGTATAGAAATGCCTGGATAGAATCGGATATAATGTTTCATTTACCAGTGTGCTTTTTCCTGAGCCCGAAACACCCGTCACGCAGATAAATTTTTCCAGCGGAAAACTGGCTTTCATATCTTTTAAATTGTTTCCTCGTGTACCTGTTAGCGTAATAAATGAGCCATTTCCGTTACGTCGTTCCTCGGGAATCGCAATGTATCGTTGGTAGCTCAGGTATTGTCCGGTAATACTTTCGGGATTCATTTCAATTTCCGGTGGTATGCCCATTGCAACCACATCTCCACCGTGTTTACCTGCACCCGGTCCCAGATCCACCACAAAATCGGCATGTTCAATGGTTTCGCGGTCATGTTCAACCACCATTACCGTATTGCCCAAATCCCTCAGGCGGAGCAAGGTATTGATCAACCGAATATTGTCCCGCTGATGTAATCCGATGGAAGGTTCATCCAGAATATACAAAACACCAACTAACTGAGAACCGATTTGTGTCGCCAGGCGAATCCGTTGTGCTTCACCACCCGAAAGAGTCCCGGCAGTTCGATCCAGGGTGAGATATTCTAATCCCACGTCTTTCAAAAATTGAAGTCTGGCACGAATTTCTTGTAGAATTTGATGGGCGATGATTTTCTCTTTTTCGTTGAGTTTTAAATGTTCAAAGAAATCAATTGCATTATTCACGTTGTGAGCTGCAACCTGGGAAATGTTAATAGAATTTATTTTAACTCCTAATGCCTCCTTGCGTAATCGCGCACCGCCGCATTCCGGGCAGGGAATCTGATTCATAAATCCTTCAACCCAATCCCTGATGGAATTAGAAGACGTTTGCCTGTATCGGCGATAGAGATTGTGAATAACACCTTCATATTTTGAAGAAAACTCGAAGTGGGAATCTTCACGGCTGAATATAAATTTCACCTTTTCGGTGGTGCCAAAAAGGATGAGTTGTTGAATTTTCTCAGGCAAATCTTTCCAGGGAACAGAGAGACTAAATTTAAAGCGGCGCGACAGCGATTCAATCATTTCAAAATACCAACTGTGGCGCTTTTCTCCAACCGGCGCGATGGCGCCGTCTTCAATACTCAAATTGGGATTTGGAACAACTAATCGGGGATCGATCTCCAATTTTGTGCCCAGTCCGTCACATTCCGGGCAAGCACCATATGGACTGTTAAATGAAAACATCCGTGGTTCAATTTCTTCGTAGCTAATTCCGCAATTCATACAGGCAAACTGCACACTGAAGAGTTGCTCGTTCGCTTCATCCACATTTTCTGCGATCACCAAACCACTGCCCATTTTCAGTGATACTTCAACGGATTCGGTTAATCGCTGGCGTATGTCGGGACGAATTTTCAAGCGGTCTACAACCACTTCAATATTATGTTTAATGTTTTTTTTGAGGGTAATCCCCCGATCCAGTTCCATCAGTTTGCCGTCAATTCGTGCCCGGATGAATCCCTCTCTTTTAATTTCTTCGATTAAATCTTTGTATTCACCTTTTCGTCCTCGCACTACCGGCGCCATGATTTGAATCCGCGAGCCTTCCGGATAATTCAAAATTTTATCGACAATCTGTTGAGGTGTCTGTTTTTCAATGGGCGCCTCGCAATTGTAACAATGGGGGTGCCCGATTCTGGCAAACAGTAATCGCAAATAGTCGTAAATTTCAGTGACGGTAGCAACTGTGGAGCGGGGATTTTTATGAGTGGTTTTTTGTTCGATTGAGATGGCTGGTGAAAGACCGTCAATATAATCCACGTCCGGTTTTTCCATCAAACCGAGAAACTGTCGGGCATAAGCACTCAGGCTTTCCACATACCGACGTTGACCTTCCGCATAAATCGTGTCGAAAGCCAAACTCGATTTACCTGAACCTGAGAGTCCCGTTATGACTACAAATTTATCTCTGGGAATACGCAGGTTAATATCTCTTAAATTATGTTCTCTGGCACCCTGTATAGTTATGCTGTCTTTTCTACTCATAATGGATTCTATAAAATAAATGTTACTCTTCTTGTTTTTTTGTTTCGGGCAATAAAATAATGAAAATCTCTACAATTGCAATAACTATTTTGTTGTTTTGGTTCCCGTTTTAATGAAAAATTTTTAAAGAAAAATGTTAATTAAAGCCTGTATACAAATAGACGATTATTTTGAAAAGAGTAAAATAAAAAAATTAAAGTTTGGTTGAGATGGTTTAGGCAATAGCGACAAAGTGGGAAACGAAAACTATGACAAATCAACGGAATCAGCATCCAATCCTCATTGTGGAAGATTCTTTTTATTTATGTAAATTCTATGAAAAAATTTTAGTCCCTGAGGGCTATCAATTAAAATTTGCGGAAAACGGGGTAGAGGCGATCTATAAAACATTGAGTATTCTCCCAAATCTTATCATTTTAGATATCATGATGCCTCATATTAATGGTTTGCAGGTTTTGGAATTATTAAAAACCATGCGCTGTACCCAAGAACTTCCCGTATTGATCATCACCGCCAAAGCTGATCCACAAACTTTATACAAAGCTGGATCGTTAGGAGCAAATGTATACCTCAAGAAACCATTTTCTACTAGCAATTTATTGGAAAAAGTAAATACCTTACTAAAACAGGGAAGTGGGGAAAATGAGGATGTTTCTCGAAAATCGAATATTGCGGAAAAACCATTAAATATGACAATTAATTCACCGGAGAAGTTAGATGAATTTTACAAAAGTTTGAAATCCATATTTGGTCATTTCTTAAAATTAATAGTGGATAAAGAGAAAAAAGAGACCGGTGAATTAATTACAAAATTGATACAAAAAAGCGACGTATTAAAATTATCTTCAGCAAAATCAAAACTCGTTCAGATGCAGACGGCTTTAAATGAGGAGCAATGGGACTTAATAATCCATGAATTAGAGGATTTGTTCTTTCTATTTAAGTCTTTAAGGCTTCAATTGTTGCAGAAGGAAAGCGTCTGAGATACTTTTTATCGTTCCATTCCGGCGTTGGTCCCCCCGGAGTATGATAGTCAAGAACTATCCTTCACCTTACTAAAACGTTCTGCGCTTCCACAGACTGTGTAAAAACTGGTCTTTGATTAATAGATATCAATAAAATCTGACAATTTTTATTCAAACTCTAAATATTGAACACCTACGGCGTTCTTAGTTTGTAGGTTAATTTGCATTTCTATAAATATTGAATTCCTAACGGAATTCGCGGATAAGTTCCGTAGGAACTTAATATTTGTAGATGCAAAAAGTTTGTTAAACCTATAGAAGAACCTCGAGAGGTTCAATATTTCTTATTGTAAAATAATGTATATTTTTTCTTCCGGTTTCGGTTTTCACACAGTCTCTGGATTTGGAATCACCGGGTAATTTATTGATTATATTTAATTTCATCCCAATTTGTTTAGTATATTTAATTCTGTTATTCAAGCGCTGCTTATAAAACTTCTTAATAATTTAAAAAAATGCACGCACCTCCGCCTGTCCAAGGTGAATGGTTTGTTCCATACCGGCATCCCGGCGACCTGTATAATTGACGGTCATGGTAATGTTGCTGCTGATGAAATATTCGAACCGGAAATTCCATAAAAAAGAATTTCCCACTTTTTTCCCTTTTCCCATTTCGTAAGGAATAGGCCGGTTGAAGGGATTCTCCGTGACATCCACCCGTAAATAGGTTAAACCAAAAGTGCCCCGTGCTTTTCCCCGCATGGAATAATTTACCTGTGGGTTGATTTCCCAGTAACGGACATCCAGCCGATTTGCTTCCGTCTTATCCTCCTGCCAGCCTCTTTCCAGGTCCAAACGCAATTGCCAGGCATAAACCGGACGATAGTTGATCTTGTAAAACACCGATTGTCCAAATACATCACGATTTCGGGACGGCACTGCACTCACCTCCCTGTTATTGATGGTCTGTTCATATTCAACTTCCTGGGAAAGTTTTCTTTTCCAGAGACGCTGCCGCCAATTGATGGAACGGGTCCAGAATGTGGTGGACTCATTAAATCCGGCATCCACAAACTGATTGGACAAATTGTCCCGGAAGCGGCTTCGCAGGGTAATTCCAAAATCCGGATTCCGTTCGAAAAAGTGCACATCCTGATTGATGGTATAACTGCCCCGCAGGGTGGTTGCCTGATTGTGATATTTCTCTAAATTCAAGATATAGAGCTGCCATATATTTTGTTCACGGCTTTTTTCATCCACTTTTAAAAAGGTGAATGTGGAAATATTATGCAAGATTTTTTGCCAGCCGCTGTATTCTTCATCTGCGAATTTGGGACGGTATCTTAACTGCCAGCTTGCTTCGATATTGGTCACCGACTCGAAGTTTCCAGTGGGCACCACAATCAGAAAAAAATCTCCTTGTGAATCCGGCACATATTCCTGAAGCTCTTCATCGAAGCGATAATTTCCACGGTTCTCTCCTACCTCCAGGAAGACTTTTTCCTGCATAGCCTGTAATTCACTGGCAACCTGGTATTCCCAGCGGCTGTCAATGGTGCGCTCTTCATTCCGGTACTGTAATTCCAGATTGGCAAGATGGCTCTGGCGATCTCCCCAGGTGGTATCCTGGAATTGCGGATCGGTTTGATAAACAGCCATACTGTCCCGGGGTAATTTTTCAAAAAACGGTTGAAAGTCTTTGTTCCGGTATGCAAATGACACTCTTCCCTGCCAGCGTTGGGATTCCCGTATATTCATGGCTAATTTATGAGTTGCCGCAGTGGATAGTTTGAGCCGCTCACCTTCCCGGTTTGGATCGTACAAATGATCCAGGCGATAATTACTGTCGAAATTCCATTCCATCCCAAAGAGGGAAAATAGTTTGAGTCCGGCAGATGCTTCGGTGAAGCGAAAACCGGTTACGCCGCCCATCTGATTTTTTACCTGTCTGTCTTCCCGGCGCAATTTTACGGAAGAGAATACTTTCCAGATCTGTTTACCCAACTGACCGCCGAAACGCTGCCACTCGCTTGTGCCAAACGAACTTTCACTTGCCACCTGTTCCCAGTAAGCATTTCCTTTTAACCAGGTTGAATCCTGCATCGATAATTCAGCCCTTCCCCGACCGGAAGAAATATCGGTGCCTCTCTGAATCCACCCGCCATCGAAATTCAAACGGACAAAATTGGTCGGGCGATAACGAAGTGTCGATTCCAAAATCTGCTGATCTCCCAGCAATTCAGTTGAGGATAAGTTCCAGCGATAATTATACTCCGGTTGAAACTGGCGATCCAACGGTTCAAACTGTTCCTGCCTCTGTCTAAAATCCACCTGCCAGTTAAGTGCCCCGATGGATTTTCCGAATAACCGGGTTTTTTCGTTTTTGTAGTTTGCCCCGATATTATATGCCTGGCCTGAATTATCATCATCATGGAGCCCTGAAAAAATATTTTGATCGAAATTGGAAACAGCCGCTTCGGTGTTCAGTGAAAAATGTTGTCCGAACCGGTAAGATAAGCGGGCATCTGCAAATTTCTTATCTCCGGCAAGCGGCACCAACCTTATGGGCAAATAGCTACCGCGATTAGGACCTACAAACCGGTAAACTCCGATACGCTCTTTTACATAACTGCCATTTCCCTGCCCAACACCGGAGAAACGCACTGAATAATCGCCCTGCCCTCTACCCGAATAAAGATAATAATTTAGTGAATCCCCTCCGATTACCGTGTCTCGCTTCACATAGTTTCCCTCGCCATCGCCTAAGAAGTTTGCTCCGCTCACACCGGCTTGAAAAGGATTATCGCCAGCCGTTTCCAGCGCCAGTTTTTCTTCATCGGATAAAGGGGCACTGTCTTCCAGGAGATTGTTGGTGTCGTCCCACTCCCGGAATAATCTCACATCATACTGCAGATTACTTCCCGGGGACGGATTTGAGGTGGAAAATCCCACAAAACTTTTTCCGTAGCGCTGGAAATTATTGGCAAACTCGAAATCCACCTCAATACGGTCCTCACTGGTAATTAATCGTTTATTGGTAAAGGTGATCTGGCCCAGGCTGTAATCGATAATATAATCATTGTTTTCTCCGCGGATCTGCCTTTCGCCATTCACGAATACTTCCTCGGTGCCGGCAAGCACAATAATTTCCCGCTCACCGTTTTTGCCTACCAATTGGTAAGGACCCTGGTTTCCTTCCTGTCCCAAAAACTGATTGGTGTTGAAGGTTCCGGTGGAGGTGGCATAGGTTAATTGTTGCTGGTGGCCGGATATGCTGCCGTTTGCTGTAATTCCCTGCAATTTCCGGCTCACATTACCGAAAAGTGAATTCTGATAATTCAAATTGAAATCACCCAGTGTTCCGCCGATATGCGGACTATTGATTTTGACAAATACTTTATCCACTTCCCGCAGGGTTTGGGTATTGCCTTCCGGTTGGATCGGGGTACTTTCGTCGGTAAGTGCAGCCACCAATTGCACATCCTGCGTGATATATCCGGAAAGTTGTAAATTTAGACCTGAATTTAGGGTGAGATCACGGTTGTTTCCGATCTCGATTCCACGCACAATACTGCCGCTGCGATCCAAATTGCCACTAAAACTATCGATCTCATCAAGTAAGCGCGTGCTGATGACCCTTTCCCCTGAACCGGAGAGGCTATCTGATGTATCCTTTTTCGAGACTTGCCTCAGCTCGCGATGAGAATACTCCGAAATCAGGGGGAAAGGATATTTCTGATAAATGACAGTCAGGCTATCCGATGCACTTAAAGGCGAAGAAAAGTAGAGATTCCCCTTACGGGCATTAACCCGGTAGTGTACGCCGCGCAAAAGTTTGAAACTATTACGATAGATACGTTCGCTTCTCGGCACCAGAAAATGGTGTGGCAGTTTTAATGAATCGCTAGTGGTGTCAATTCTGGTAATAAAGGTATCGGGGTTAACATCCAGAAAAAGACGAATATTTTGATTGCTCTGAGAAAAAACCGGGATTTGCCAAAAAAGGAGAACGAGCAAAAATGACTGCCAGAAATATTTATGCAAATCTGTATATTTCACTTTTTAAATTAAACATCAATTTAATAAATGTAGCAGTCTATTTAATAGTTTCCTCCTTTTGTGGCTTTAAGTTAAAAGAAATTTTATAAATTAAAAAGGGATAATTTATCTTCCCAACCCGTGCCGCGCCTCAAATTTAAATTTTAAAAATCGTCTCTATATCGATCACAAAATTTATTAATAGTTTTGAATTTACCTGTCCCTGCTTTTCTATTTTCTTAAATAACCTAAACTGCAGATTTTCATTGAAAAAAACTTCAACTCTTTCTTTGAGGGGATCAACAATCCAGTATTCCTTTACACCAAACTTTTCGTACAACTCTTTCTTTCGTATCAGATCAGTGTAAGCAGTTGAAGGCGAGAGGATTTCAATTATCATATCCGGAGCACCGGAAATGTTCATTTGAGTAATTATTTGCTCATTTTCTCTTGAAATGAAAATAATATCCGGTTGAACGACATTTTCTTCACTAAACTTTACATCAACGGGTGCATATAAAACTTTACCTAAATTTTGTTTTTTCACAACGGTTCTTAATTCATATGCAATATTGGCGTTGACCATTTGATGGGCAGTTGAAGGAGCAGGGACCATGAGCAGTTCTCCATTTATGATTTCATATCTGTTACCGTCATCCGGCATATTGACATAATCTTCATATGTCACTTTTTTTTCAGGTTCCAGATATTTACGTACCGATTCATGAACTTCCATCGATATTTACTCCTGATTGATATTCAATAAAATAGCTTTTGCTAATATTGTTTGCCATTTGACAACAGTTCTCAAATGAGACATTTCCCAAAAGCGAGTTCTTGATATATTTGTTATTAGTTGCCTACACACTTATTTAAAATATTCCCACCAATTTTTACTTACATATACGCAACACTAATGCCGCTTTCCGTACTAGCTTTAGATTTATGAGTAATTGTAATTTCGATATGTTGATCCAATTTTTCCAAATAAGAAAATAAACGCTCTAAAGAGAAACCTTTTAATCTACCATTCTTTAAAGCAGATATTTTAGGTTGATTGACGCCGAGAATTTCTCCAGCTTGTTTTTGCGTTAATCCTCGTTCTATAATAATATCATTTATAATGGATGCTAATTTTGCTTTCGCCAGTTCTTCTTCGGGATTTTCAAAACCTAAATCCTCAAACACATTTCCCGAACTTATAATATAATCGTCTTTCATTCTTTTTCCTTTTCAATTTCTTTTGCTCTTACTATTCTTTGTTTTATGATTTTAATTTCTTCCTTTGGAGTTTTAATTCCTTTCTTAGATTTTTTCTTAAAAGTGTGAAGCATATAGATATAATCTCCTAATTTATACGCATAGACTCCTCTATAAGTATCCTTATCATAATCACTAATTATTTCCATTATACCATCGAATCCCTTGAGAGGTTTTGTATTATGATGCTTTTTCCCAATCTGTGCTCTATATAGAGCATATCCTATTTCTCGTTGAACCTCCTTAGGAAATTTTTTCAAATCTTTAAGGGAAGAACCTATCCAAATAATCGGTTTTAACTTTGTACTTTCAAATTTGTTCATACATATTAAATATCCTATATCAGGGATAATTTTGCAACTATAAATTTTTTAATAGTTGCAAAATTTTTATAATATTAAAGTATTTTTCTTCAGTTGATTCGCAAGTTTATCCAAAATACACTTTATCATCTCAATTTCGATTAATTTATACTCCATTAT
>CAZVKP010000080.1:9240-10236 GCA_964627635.1 uncultured Calditrichaceae bacterium
ATTATTATAAAGGACCAAAAACAGTAAGATTTAGGTGATCGGATATTGTACTAACATCTATAATAAATCATATAAGCCCAGCAGATTATGCCGGGAAACAAAAGATTTATTCAGTTATATGAAAAGTATATCTATGGCTTTTGCCGGACTAACAGCCACAGGAAAAACGGTCCGCCTAAAATAGCAGTGATAATTCCCACCGGAATATCCACCGGAGCAAGGATGGTGCGGGCAAAGGTATCGCACAGGGCGAGAAAGGCGCCTCCAAAAAACAGCGACGCCGGTATTAGAAAAAGATGATCCACACCCACAAACATGCGAAGGAAATGAGGGACGATTAAGCCAACAAACCCGATCGGTCCGCTGATGGCGACTACCAGCCCGGTAATAAGCGACGCTAACACAAATGAAATTTTCTGAACTCGCTGAACCGATACTCCTTTGCTGAGTGCGGTTTCCTCTGTTGTGCTGATTATATTAAACATCCGGGCATGAAGAAACAGTGCGACATAAGCCAGCAGGAGCACCGGGAGAGACCGAATCAATACGGAAGAATTCACCACATCCAGTCCGCCCATCATCCAGCGCACCATCTGGCGGGTTTCGGTGAAATCTGCCAAAAAGTGGAGCATTAAAATCATGGCACCCAAAAAATAACTCACAGTTACCCCTGCCAAAATCATGGTGTGAATGGAAATTCTTCCGGCACGGCGGGCTAAAAAATAAACCAGGGTAATGGTCAGCAAACTTCCCACAAAAGCCGCAGTTTGAATGGTGGAAAAGCCCAGCAGTGAGAGGCCAATTCCCAGTTTAATCATCAAAACCGCACCCAGTGCCCCACCGCTGGACACCCCCAATGTGTATGGTGTTGCTAACGGATTGCGCAGCAATGCCTGAAAAATGACACCGGCAAGTGAAAGAGAGGCGCCGGTGATCACTGCAAGTATAATCCGGGGAAGCCGGATTCTGAAAAAAATAGTGCCGTCCGGATTTTCC
>CAZVKP010000081.1:0-10231 GCA_964627635.1 uncultured Calditrichaceae bacterium
ATTGATTAATTTCGTGTTTCCCAAAATACGTAATTAAAACATGGATGTATTTGAATTGCCGATCAGCGATTGGCGCTACATTAACTCCCATTGGTATCAACGCTCTGCGATGATACCAGATTCAAAGCGGAACTTTGCTAAATGTCTGTTATTATGGTGGGAAAAAGCTTATTTACTATTCGCTAATTATTCCAAAATTTATTTAAGCTCTTGTATAACTTCTAAGACCTGGTCAAATTCAGCCGACTTATCAAAAAAATAATCGGCTCCAAATTTATGGGCCTTTTCCCGATATTGTTTGGAAGCATAATTGGTGAGCATAATGATAGTAGGTCTGGGCATAATATTTTTAATATTATTTAGGACATCAAATCCGTTGCCACCCGGCATACGAATATCTAAAATAACTACCTGGGGTTTTAAATCCCGGATTCGATTAATGGATGTCTCTACATCTTCCGATTCACCAATAATCTCAACATTTTCTTCAGTTGATAGAATTCGTTTTAAACTTTTTTGTATTTGGGGTGAGTCATCCGCAATAAAAATTTTAACCGTTTTTTCTCCCTTTCTGTTTTAATGTTCAAAATTACTTGAAACTAAAATTAAGAATAAATGTATGTTTTTTTTGTAAAAAATTTTGTCATATAAAGTGTTATAATTTTGTAGTAATTTTTACGACAAAGCTGAACTTTTTAGTATAATTTGTTTTCACAGGTCGGTTGTTATTTCCCACCTATCTTCATGCCCGGAATTTTGGGAATTAATATAACAAAATTGGGGAATCGTCGGATTTAAACGTTTAGGTGCATTAAAAGATCGACAGAAGTTGATTTGTGCGTGCCATCGCAGAGAATTAACACGAGGTGGGAAATGAAATCTTGTATCCCTTTTTTGCCAGGGGCATCCCCATGGGAAAACTTATTCCTGTCGTGTTGGTATACTGCCAATCAGCGATTGGTGTTACAATCTGAGTTGTGGCAATCCTTAATCGATAAGATTGTTTTTAACAACATAATGAATTAGCTCGGCAGTGCTGTTCATTTTCATTTTTTCAAGAATGCGGTGACGGTAGGTATTTACAGTGCTCTGGCTTAATGACAATTCCTCTGCAATTTCTAAAACGCTATTCCCTTCTCCAATGAGTTGCAAAATCTGAAATTCGCGATCGGATAATTTCTGATGCCGGGCTTCCTCTTGAGGCTCAGTCAAATCAGAAGCTAACATCTCAGCAAGTTTGGGGCTCACATATCGATTGCCGGCATAAATTTTACGAACTGCTTCTACCAGCTCATCCGGGGCGCTTTCTTTTGTAATATACCCATAGGCACCCGCTTTCAGAGAACGAACCGCAAATCGGTCTTCAGGGTGCATGCTCAGGATCAACACCTTTGTATCCGGATCCCGCTCTCGCAAATCTTTCAATAATTCCAGCCCGCTTTTTCCCGGCATATGAATATCCAGTACAATTACATCAAAATGTTGATTCCGAATTTTTTCGATAACTTCCGATGCATTCCGGGCTTCAGCGGTTACCTCCATATCCACTTCCCGGTTGATCAGCTTTTTAAATCCTTCACGGATCAAAACATGATCATCCGCTATGAGAATTTTAATCATGGGGAAATCTCTTCAGTTATAAATACAAAATAACTTATAATCTAAAAATTTGCAACCTAATTTAGTGGAATATTTACAGTTAATGTCGTTCCCCTATTTTTTACACCGCTCACTTTTACTTCCCCTCCAACAATGAATGCCCGTTCTTTTATTCCTAATAATCCAAAGGTTTGCTCTTTACGCAATTTTTCTTCATCGATACCAATCCCATTATCCTTTATACTTATATGTATATCGTGATTTTTCTTCCGGATGTTTATTGTGACTTTGTCTGCGTGCGCATGCCTGGCGACATTGGTGAGTGCTTCCTGAACAATTCTGAAAATTGCAATTTCTTTTTCCTTATCCAGTTGAATATCCTTAACTCCTTTCCGGATATTACATTTAATTCCGGTTCGACTCATGAATTCCTCAATCTGCCATTCGATGGCATCTAACAGGCCTAAATTGTCCAAAACCTCCGGCCGTAACTCACGGATCAGTTGACGAACTTTGGTTATGGTGATATCTATCAATTCTTTCATTTTTTTAATTTCGTTAACTATATCTGTTTGATCCGGCGATTTGTCCCTTGCAAATTCACGTTCCAGTATGGTAAGGTCCATTTTTAGGGAGGTGAGCAACTGTCCCAGATCATCGTGCATATCCCGGGCAATGGCTTCGCGCTCATGTTCACGGATTTGCTGTAAGTGGCCCGCAAGTGACCTTAGCTGCTCTTGTGATTCCTTCAATTCCTTAATGAATTGTTTCTGTTTAGTAATATCTCTGATTACACTTAAAACACCTCTCCGCCACCCCTGCTCGCTTTCTATGGTAGATACTGTATGCTCAATATGTATAATTTTGCCATCCTTTCTCTTCGTCTCAGTCTCAAATTGAAAAATTCCATTTTTATCCAAAACAGGCTTTGCCCTGTTAACAAATTTTTTGAAATGGCTTTTATCCAAATGAAGGATTTCGGAAGACTTATCAATAAGCTCTTCCCGCTTATATCCATAAATGGTTTCAACGGCTTTATTGCAGGAGGTGATTTTTCTTTCTTCCGGATGGATGACAAATACTGCCTCAGTTAAATTGTTGTAAATGGTTTCCAGTAGATTTTTGGTTCTTTGTAATTCTAATTGCGCCAGTTTTCGTTCTGTGATGTCCAATGAGATACCACCCAGAAAAATTCCTTTGTTTTCCAGCCTTACCGGAAATTTTGTGGACAGATATGTTTTTAGCTCACCATCATCTTCTATTTGTTCTTCAAATTGTGCGGGCTCTCCGGTCTTCAAGATCTTTCTGTCATTTTCATCGATAGCATCAATATCCCTGCCTGGCAGCAGCTCCTTATTTGTTTTTCCAAGATATTCCGTTTCCTTAATACCTAAGAGTTCCAGTAACAATCTGTTCATGTAAATATGTCGCCCATTTTCGTCTTTTAAATAAACAAAGCCAGGCAGGTAAGTCATAAATGCATTAAACTTTTGTTCGCTCTCCCTCAATTCCCGCTCGGTAGCCTTTCTTTTAGTGATATCCAGGACAATCCCTTCCAGGGTTTCCGCTTCGCCGTCGTTGTGTGGCACAACCTGCCCCTGTTCCCAAACCCATTTGATATCTCCCGATTTGGTCAAAATTCGATATTCCAGTTCGAATGGTCTATTTTGCGGGATTGCCTGTTCCACCACTTTTCTCACCAGATGCCGGTCCTCAGGATATATGATTTGATCGTAAGAAATGGTGGCATTAAAAATTAATTCATCCGGTAAATAACCGGTTAATTCTTTGGCGCCTTCACTGGTAAATTCCATGGTCCATTCGTTGTCATTTTTACAACGATATGCCATGCCTGGAAGGTTGCTCATGAGATTGCTGAGTTGCCTTTGACTTTTACGTAATTTTGCTTCTGCCTGTAAACGTTCGGTAACATCCCGTATCATTCCGATAAAGCCTGAAACCTTTCCTGTTTCATTATACAGATGGAAAACGCTTGTTTCGCCAGCAAAAACTTCACCAGACTTTTTTTTGTATTTTACCACGTATAAAAAATTTTTATTGCCTACATTGTCTTTTATTTTTTGACCCATTTTTTCGAATTCATCTTCACTTTCATATACATAAGCGGTTGGTTTACCCTGGATATCGTCCAAAGTATAACCGAACAAATCAAAAAAAGCCTGGTTACAGTGGATAATTTTTCTCTCGGTATCAGCGACCAAAATAGCATCACGGATACTATTATATAAGGACCGGTATTTTTTCTCGCTATCATCAATTTTTATAGAAGCTTCCAGCAACTCTTTTTGGTGAATCTGCTTTTTCTCAATGAGTTTGATATAAATATGTTTTATCCTTTTGAATTCCCGGCAATTCCAGAGATAAAGCAATGCTGCCGTGACAACAACGAAAAACCATCCTTTGTATGTTTGCAGCGGAAACAGGATATCTCTGTCAATATACAACGATTTGATCAATTGATCCGAAAATAAAATCCATAATGCACCGATAATGGTATAGAGCAAGGCTATTTTAAAGGCTGAAAACTGCGGATTTTCCGGCATTTTTACACCGTTTCCATGAGGCATGGAATTCTCCCTATGAATAATTTTGGTAATAAATAATGACCCGAATAAAACTTAACATTTATGTTCAGGCAGCAAATTGTGTTCTGAGCTGTTGCGTGCAGGATGGACAAATACCGTGTGTAATCCTGGGCAGTACCGGATTATTGAATACACCCATTTGCTGTAACGCATCTTCCACTTCCTTCCAATTTTCTTCTACCCGCACCATTTTACACCATCCGCACATTACCAGCATCTCACGATTTCTTTGGGTATCAGTATCCAGCAGTAAAACCGGTTCCCGGTGTTCCTCCCGCAGAATCTCATTTAGGAATTCAAGATGATCACGATTCAGCGGAACAATGGTCATCTCCATAAATCGCCGCCGGTCGGGCGCATCACACCGATATGGAATCCGGACAGTTTTATTTTGCTTTCGTACATTTTGAAAGACCGTTTGGTAAATATGTATGGTTTCCGCATTGGAGATATAATCCCACAACGAACGACCCAGAATGCTATGGTTTGCGGCTTCCGGCCATTTATTATCCCTGGCAAAATCTTTCCACACTTCATTTATATAAGTAAATTTATCATTCTCATCAATTCGATAGATTAGCGGTTCTGTCTGCATAAAACAGCTCCTTGTTGTAATAGTTTGTGGTTTTATAAAATAAGTATCGGAATATAATATAAAAATATTAGATAATTTTATAAAAAAATACGATTTTTTTATCATGAGCCTAAAAAACCAGTATTTAGTAAGTTGTTGTTACCATAAATCCGCATTATGTATAAATATTTTTTCAGTTTACAGATATTTTTTCCATCCCATTGATGCAAGGTGACCGGCGAAAATTTAACTGGTTCACACGCTTTGCGGAGTAACCAATTTTTGTTTTTAGATAGGAGAATTACAGATCGCGGCAATAGGCTGCTCATATCAACTGTCATTGGTCATTCCCGTGGAAACGGGAATCCAAAAATTTATTATACCCTTTTGCCGCCACTATTGATGTTGCAGTATCTGTGCTTTAGCTACTCTTGAGGTATTGGTAAACAGGCTATCCGCCTATCGGCGCTACGATTTGGGGGTTTACACTTATCCTAAAGGGAGCACCATGTGCTACAGTGGTGCCGGATGTTGACCAAAACAAAAATCGACATCGTCATTCTTTTTTCAAATAAAGAATCGTTTCCGGACCATTGAGGAACAGTAACAAGATTAAAGAGAGGGAAGGATGGTAGTCGGCCGGAAAATCAATATCAGACGGGACTTGAATTTTCTGTAAAGGAATTTCCGGAAAATGTTTATGGTAATAATTCTTTTCTTCCGGATAATGCAAGAACGTGGGAAATTCGATTTTTTCTAATCGAGATTTTAAATGCGCTAAATTTTCTATTCCTTCTGCAGATGCAAATATCACATTTTTATCCGAAAACAGTAATTTCATTTGCCAATGAAGAAGGGATTTTAAAAATTTGTTTAACTGGTTTCCTGATCGCTCATATAAAGAGACGAGTTCGGGGAAATAATATTCAAAATAAGGGTATTTGTGAAAATTACTTTCTAAAGTTCTCAAATGAATCCGCTGCCAGTCTTCTGTTTGAGCCATTTCAATATTTTTGATGAGGGGGTGCGGATTTTTCTGGTGAATCACCGGTATTGTCAGATAATGATCCGCGCTGATTTTAGTTCTGACAATAGGAGATTGTTTGCGAAATTTTAAAAAATCCGCAACAATAAACATCTCACTTCTTGCAATCTTATAAAAATAATAAAAGTCGGGTAAAAAATAAGGTTGTTGTGCGCCAATCGTTATCATCTTTATTCACTCATTACAGCTAATTTATTTAAGCTGATGGCGTTTTCAATTAACATTTACAATGTTTAATTCCTAATCCGCAAATTCTGTTATAGAATTTAAGTAGCGAATAAACAACACACTAACATTAATTACAAACAAAATATAACAATTATAATATACATGAATTATCTAAAAAAACATATTCATTTCCCGGAAAGTCAGCCGGAGGTTTTATAACACCCATGTCCACAAAAGACGATTTCCGGGAAATGAGATCTCCGGATTTATGTAGTGAAATACTTTGATATTTTTTAATCATGATCTCAGTTAAATTATGTACCACCTGACCGGTCGAGGCACATTAATGCCCCCATTTTAAAATAAACTCTTTTTCACGTTTAATTTTTTGCTATTATACACTCTTTAAGATTAACTGCAACTCTAATTTGCAATAAGTTTATTTAAATGATATATTTATCACACATACTATTTTCTGAATTTTAAAAGTTTATCTTTATAATTCAAAGGAAAATCTGATGAAATATTTTAATCATGGGGGAGCTGTTCTGGAGGTGGGATCAGGACATCGACCTTATCCACAAAGCGATGTGCTGGTCGATAAATTTCTGGATGAATCGCAGCGTGGCGGAAGAATTCAAACTGATGGACGTCCGCTCTTCGTAAGCGACATCGAAGAGCTTCCTTTTGTTGATAATAGTTTTGCCTACTCCATCGCTTCCCATGTGGTGGAACATGTGGAAGAACCTGCAAAAGCGCTGAAGCAGCTTTCCCGGGTGAGCAAGTCCGGCTACATCGAAACACCTTCAGCACTGATGGAGGTGGTAGAGCCACACCGCAACTACCATCTCTGGCATGTAAAAGTTGAAGAAAGAGAGTTGATATTTATTCCCAAAAAGGTGAAGAAACCATTTCATCAGAATGTCACCTGGAAATTATCCGAAAATAATTTTGGTTTCCGATTATTTTATCATGGTAATCCCGAACTTTTTCTGACCCGATTTGATTGGCGGGAGAAAATCCCATTCCGAATTACCAAACGTCCATTTCACCCGGATGAGTATTTATCAATAACACATCAGAATGCCATGCAATTCTCTTTTAATATTACAAAGAAGTTGAGTGCGGAAGTTACTAAAGCCATACTAAAAATGTTGGCTGTTCGCCGCAAACCTATAAATATTGGGGACATTGTGCGATGTCCGCGTTGTCATGGTTCATTGGAGATTGAACAACACCGAATTCATTGTGATGATTGTAAGGGATACTACCCCCGTAAAGGGGATCACTATTTTCTTTCAAAAGAATTTTTCAGTAAAAAGTTGTAATTAAACTGATGAAAGGGCACTTTGCTCCGAAGAGTGCAATAATAAATAATATGTCTAAAATTGTGTTAAAACCTCATCCTTTCCCCCGTCTCTCCTTATGCCGGCAGGCAGTGAGGGGGTTGAGGTTAAAGGGTGAATATTTATAACAAAGTCTCATGAAATTAAATATAAGGTATTTTTATATTGGCTACTGAAATAGAACGAAAATTTCTTGTTGAGGGCACTGCCTGGCGACAGCTTGGTCAAAAATATCGAATTATACAGGGATTTCTTTCAACTCATCCCGAACGGGTCGTTCGGGTCCGCCTCATTGAGAACTCCGCTTTTCTAACGATTAAAGGAATTGCCGAGGCATCTGCGAGAAAGGAATTTGAATACCCTATACCTGCGGAAGATGCGGAAATAATTTTAAAAGAAATATGTGAATCACCTTTAATCGAGAAAGTCCGCTATAAGATTCCCATTGGAAATGTGATTTGGGAGATTGATGAGTTCAAGGGCGAAAATGAGGGTCTGGTGCTGGCGGAGGTGGAACTCCGGGATAAAGATCAGAAAATTGAATTACCGGAGTGGATTAAGGAGGAGGTCACCGGGGATCCCAAATATGCAAATGCCAATCTGGTGCACTATCCCTATTCAAAATGGAGGTCATGTTAACTTAAAAGCGATCAAATTATGTGTATTTTAAAAGGAACATAAAATGGCACTTATATTCAAAAGAACAAAGGAATTGGAAAATCAGATTGATGATTATCTGGATTCAGTGGTCCGGGGTGCTTTACTTTTTAAACAAGGCATTAAATATTACATTGAAGGCTTAACTGACGAATTTGAGAACCGGATTACCGATCTTGATGAATTAGAAAGTAAGGCGGACGATCTGCGGCGGGATATAGAAAACAAACTTTATGCACACACTTTAATACCGGAATCCCGCGGCGATGTTTTGGGATTGTTGGAGAGTAGTGACCGGGTATTGAATAAAATAGCTGAAATCTTATTACAATTTTCCATTGAAACACCCGCCATTCCGGATGACCTGCATTCTTTATTTATGGAATTGTCTTCTACTTCGGTTTCCAGCGTGGAGGCAATGGTGATGGCGATTCGGTCATATTTCAAAAATTTACCGGCTGTGCGGGATCAGACCAATAAAGTTCTCTTTTATGAGAAAGAATCCGACAAGATCGCCGAGAAAATTCAACGGATAGTTTTCAAAAAAGATATGGAGTTAAGTAAGAAGATGCATATCAATCACTTTGTAAACAATATTGAAAAATTTGCTGACCGGGCGGAGGATGTATGCGACCGCTTAGAGATTGCTACCATAAAAAGGCATTTATAAGGATTCAATTTTGATTTGGTTTTTTCTTCTCAGTGGACTGTTTTTGGGCTGGTCTTTGGGGGCGAACGATGCCGCCAATGTGTTTGGCACTGCCGTGGGTACCCGGATGGTCAAATTCAAATCTGCCGCTCTTGTCGCAACCATTTTCGTGATTCTGGGTTCGGTAATCGGTGGAGCCGGCACCACCCATACCTTAGGTCAGTTAGGCGCAGTTAACGCAATGGCAGGCTCATTTACGGTTGCCCTGGCAGCGGGTGTCTCGGTCACCTGGATGACTAAACTAAAACTGCCGGTATCCACTACACAGGCTATTGTAGGTGCCATTTTAGGCTGGAATTTATTCACCGCATCTTCCACCAATTTTCAATCTCTTATCGAAATTGTGGCATCCTGGGTGGTTTCACCTGTATTAGCCGCCATTTTTTCGTTTATCATTTTTAAATTGTCAAAAAATTTTCTTGAAAAATCCAGGATTCATTTACTGAAATTAGACATGCTAACCAGAGTGAGTTTAATTTTGGTTGGCGCCTTCGGTGCCTATAGTCTGGGAGCAAACAACATTGCCAATGTCATGGGGGTTTTTGTGCCTGCCTCCCCCTTTAATGATTTTCAATTTTCGGATCTCATCACGATTGGCGGATCACAACAACTTTTTTTGCTGGGAGCACTTGCTATTGGGGTGGGAATTTACACCTACTCTTATCGTGTTATATCCACGGTGGGTGGAGAGCTTTATAAACTAACCCCCAATACCGCTTTAGTAATTGTGTTATCCGAATCTCTGGTCCTGTTTATTTTTGCATCCCAAACACTTGAGAAATGGCTGATTTCTCTGGGAATACCGCCAATCCCATTAGTTCCGGTCTCCAGTTCGCAGGCAGTTATCGGAGCTATTATCGGTATCAGTCTCTCCAAGGGGGGAAAGGGTATAAATTACAACATACTCGGTAGAATTGCCACAGGATGGGTCATCACCCCGCTGCTCGCCGGAATTATTAGTTTTGTTGCCTTATTTTTTGTGCAGAATGTTTTTGAACAAAAAGTTGTTCGCTCCATTGAATACAACTTTTCGCCGGTGGTTTTGGAAAAACTGTCAGAAGAAGGGATCCGTCCTGAAAAATTACAGGATTTAAAAAATAAAGAATTTAACACCCCGTCGCAGATCAGATATGAACTTGAAAAACATTATGATTTGACAGAAAGGCAGATATCAACAATTTTAAGCTATGCCAAAAAAGACAGTTTTGTGGTGGACTCTATGCGGCTAAACAGAATTGAAGTGACCAGAAATCTTTCTGACAGAGAAATCGGTTCAATCAAAAAGTTACACGGAAAATCCTTTGGTTATCAATGGCAATTTAATGAGGCGCTGCAAAAATCCGGTTACATCTGGAAACCTGCCACCGACAAAACCTCCGGTGCTTACAATAAAATACTTAATCAAAAGAAAAAATTTATCTATAAAATGTTTCGGGTGAAAGAAATTGACGAATCTCCCCAATTTTAATTTTAGATATCCTGACTTAGTCGTAATATACGGTTGTCTTTGTACGCCAGTGAGATAAA
>CAZVKP010000082.1:0-10198 GCA_964627635.1 uncultured Calditrichaceae bacterium
AAGAGGTAACCGGAATAACATCCAGCAGTGCGGAATCTGAAAAATTATGGAAGCAGCTTATCCACAGGGATGACTTGCAAAATATGGTTCAATTCTTCCAATCGCTTTACAAAAACGTAGATTCAAACTATAGCATACAATACCGTCTGTTAACAGAAGATGATCGTGCTCTTACTGTATCGGAAGAAGGAATTGTGGAATACGATGATAGTGGCATTCCATTAGAAATCCACGGTGTTATAACTCAATCTACTTTGATTAGCAATTTGAAAAAACAGGTTTCACAGGAAAAAAATAAATTTGAGCAGCTTCAGAAACTGACAAATAATTTTTCAGTAATTTGTGATAATGATGGAAAAATACAGCAATGCAATCCGGAATTTGCCCGACAACTTGAAGTAAACCCCTCGGAAATCGTCGGGTCAAAAATCTTAAAATGGATAACTCTTCCTCAAAATGGTCAACTCAAATCGTTCGATCAACTGGTCCAAAAACTCCAAAGCAACAATAATATTAGTATTCAAATTAATAATAAAACGTCCCATTTTTACTCTTTCGTAACTCGAATCGCATCTTTAAAACAAAATACCGGTAAGCAATTTTATCTGCTGGTTGGAGGCAAAGCCGCTTCAGAACCACAGGAAAAATCCCAATTTCAAAAAAAATTTTTTGATTTATTCAAAGAGTTAAAGCTTACTAAAGATCCTCAAACTATCTACCAAAAAACTATTGATTTTGCTTTGGAGCTATTTCCTAAAGCAGAGGCAGGCAGTTTACTCAAGATCGAAGATGATCAATCACGCTATCTTGCCGTACATGGTTATGATTTTACAAAATTAAAAAACGTGCTCTTTCCGTACGGCAAATCTTCTGTTAAAACAGGACAAAAAAATCTCATACGGAAATTGGAGAGCGGAGCCATAATTCGGAATAATTCTAAGATTAATGAAGAAGCTCACAATAATTTAACAGCGGAAAATTTTAAAATATTACAAAAATTTGGTCGGCTGAATGCAATTCAATCCACCCTCAGTGGCATTATTTCTGTAAATGACAAACCTTTCGCAATCCTGAGCCTGGATAGTTTCAATTCTTCAAAAATCTTTTCGGAAAAAGACAAATTATCATTCGATATTTACCTTAAACAAATCAGTTTCATGTTAACTATTGATGAACTAAGAAAATCATCAACTCAGACTTCATCTTTAATTAA
The DNA here is from genome assembly GCA_964627635.1 of uncultured Calditrichaceae bacterium. Classification (GTDB taxonomy): domain Bacteria; phylum Calditrichota; class Calditrichia; order RBG-13-44-9; family RBG-13-44-9; genus CAZVKP01. The sequence continues at coordinate 1,214 of CAZVKP010000082.1, forward strand.
GAACTTAGCGATTCCAGCTTTCATCCAGCAAAATAATCAGCTAAAAATAGTGAATGATAAATTTATCCAGCTCTTTGAATTTTCTGAAACTAAGTTGAAAAATCCTGCAATCTGGGATCTGGTGCATCCGGATGACAAATCGAAACTTAAAGAAGTATTTGAACAGAAATCCTCAGATGCCTCCATAAATTGGGAACATGGTTTGAAACTGCTAACGAAAAACGGGCAAGAGGTTTATTGCACCGGATATTTCTCCAAAATTCAATATCAGGGAAAACCTGCGATTTGTGGCAAAATTCTGGATAAATCCAGAGAAAAACAACTTGAACAACAACTACAACACAACCAAAAAATGAGAACGGTTGGAACGCTTACTGCAGGCATTGCACATGATTTCAACAACATTTTAGGGGCAATTTATCCGTCTTCCCAATTAATAATGCTGGAACCTTCGCATCCTCAAACAAAAGAGCGCGCAGAAACTATATATAAAATGGCGAAGCGAGCGGGAAAATTGAGTAAACAACTGCTGGCATTTAGCAAAAAGGACCAGTTTGACGAAACCGATTTCGACCTCAATCAACTTATTCAAGACAATTTACCATTGATTAGAAAAATTATCGGTGTAAATGTTAACTTAGAATTAAATCTTGCAAATCAGTTAAAGACCATGCGGGGAGATACAAATCAAATCCTGCAGGTTATTTTGAATTTAGTGGTAAATGCCAAAGACGCCATGCCAGAAGGCGGACATTTGAAAATTATCACTAAAAATGTAAAAACAAATAAGTCCTATCAAAAATTAGATCCCGGATTTAAGGCGGGAAAATATGTTCAATTGATTATCGAGGACACTGGAAGGGGTATTTCAAAGGAGATACAAAATAAAGTATTTGAACCTTTCTTTACCACCAAAGCGCAAGGAACCGGCTTAGGTTTGAGCATCATTTACGGTATCACCAAAAAGCACGGGGGTACCATTCTGTTAAAAAGCCAGGAAAATGTCGGTTCAAAATTCGAATTGTATTTTCCAACTCAAACAAAGAAATCGGTAACCAACACTCCGGTATCCTCAAAACAGACAGTTCACGGAAGTGGAACTATTCTAACTGTGGACGATGAAGAAGCGCTTCGCGATGTGATGGGCTCCATTCTCAATTATCTTGGATATGAAGTTATCTTAGCCGCTAATGGCGAAGAAGCTGTTAAAATCTATCAATCGAAGGCAGAGAAAATCGACTTGGTTATATTGGATTATATGATGCCCGGTTTAGATGGTAGAGATACACTGGCAAAACTTAGAGAAATTAATTCTGACGTGAACGCGGTTATCTGTAGTGGATATTCAGAACAAGACGGTATAGAAGAAATTATGAAAAGCGGAGTTGGAGTATTACCAAAACCATTCACATTGGAATCGATTTCTCAAAAATTAAAAGAGGTATTTGCCGCTTAAAAAAAACGGAAGCTCCTCCACAGCGAAGGAACTTCCGGTCAGTCAGTAACTTTATATCAGCTCAAAAAAACTGTTAGTATAACTTCTTTCCTTTTTTCATCTCTTCGTATAAATCACCAAATTTCAGATAATTATCGACATCTGCTATGGATTCACAATTTCTCTGAATAACTTCCGGCAATAAATCCGGATCCTGGCGCTCTTTGAGAACTCTTTCCACCCACTTGGGATGTTTCCGAATTGCGGATCGTAATGACATTTTACCACTTAACCAGGATAAATTCATGGGATATTGCTCCGGATGAGCAATAACGAAGAATAAATGAAAGATAACAATGGCTAAGGTAGCTAAAATGGCTTCGTAATAGTGGATTAATTCGGCGGCACGAACCACCCAACTTGGGGCAAAACCGGTAACCAAGGCCGGAAACCATAATACTAAACCGGTAACCCCCATCACCACGGTTCCCCAAACAACTGACCAGTATTCCGCTTTCTCGGTATAATCAAATTCATCATATTGAGGTCTGGATTTACTTAATCCCAGGTAGTATTTCACAGTCTGAACAACTTCGGGAATATCACGAGCCCTTAACATAATTTGCTTGAATAAATAACGTCCTCTGGTGGTAAAGGAGATGTAGTATAGATGATAAAGTGATATTGCAACCAAAACCACTGCAGACACTCTATGAATTAATCGACGCCCCCACTCGGTGATTCCAAGTGATCCCAACATATCAACCCACCAGGCTTCAGGAAACTTCAGGGCAAATCCGGATATTGCTAAAACTGTAAATGAAACCATCAATACTGCATGTTGGAAAACATCTGTTTTTTTGAATCGAACAATATAATACTGTTTTTCTTCGATTTTTTTGTAACGAATATATTTTAGGAATATAATTAAATTATGGACAATCATTCCACCAATTACACCGCCGATGATAAGTACATAAATCACTGTTACCCAGTAATTGACCGGATTTCCTCTAATAAGCATGGCTTCATGGGTATAACTATTGGCAAATGATTTGGTCACATTTTTGTGACACTGGCTACACGTTTCCACCAAATTACTCTGATGTACTCTGGAAAATGGTTCATCCGGTCCTAATATATTATGATTTCCATGACAACTCCCACAAGTTGCCGCATCTTCTTTTCCAATTCTGGCTGATAATCCATGATAGGAATCTTCGTAAGTTGAAACAACCGTTTGGGGTAAGTCATATTTTCTCTGAACATTGGGATTGTTATGGCATTCAATACATGCATCATGAGAAGCGACTAAGTAGGCGGAATCCGGATGGAAGATTTCATGTTCCCCGTGACAATCAGTGCATGTTGCGGATTCCAAGAGTCCATGCCGTAAAGCCCTTGCATGAATGGATTCACTGTATTCTGCCAATGCATCCACATGACACTCTCCACAAGTACTTGACACATTCAATTTGTATATGGTAGATTGCGGATCGACCCGTTTTCGTATACTGTGAGCCGGATGACAGGTGTTACAGGTAGGCGCGGCATCCATACCCTGGGCAACCATTTTACCATGCACGCCACGTAAATATTCTTTTTTCACAAATGGTCTTTTCACACCCCCCTTGGGAGAACCTTTTTCACTTTCATGGCATTCCGAACAAGTTGTCGGCAGATTCTGAAAGTAAACTTTCGACTCAGGATTATCCGGAGCCAGCACATCGTGCTTTCCATGACAATCCCAACATTCCGGTGCTTGTTCTTCCATATTAATAAACTTCAATCCGTGCATTGTTTCGGAATACTCTTCTGCAGCACCGCTATGGCACATACCACAGGACACTGTTTCAAGTTCTTCTTTGTGCGGATATTCCTCCAAATCGTATAAATCCTGGTGGCAATCTACACAACTAAATTCAGCATGTGTAGATTTCTCATATTTTTCACTATCCACATACATTGAAATTTCTTGGCCTTCACTATTCAATCCGGTCAATTCCGGATCGGAATGGCACATCATGCAATCTTCATTACTTTGACCAAAGATTGAAATGCATAGAATTAATAAAAAAATGAATAATTTCCACATCATTTTACCTTTCGCTTTCCAATTTTAATATGTGTTCACTCAGCGTCAATTTCTATTTTCTTCTTTTTTTTTCAAATACTGATTCAAACTATCCAGATTAAACAACCATTTGCCTCCTAATTTAATTGCAGGAATATCTATTTTACCGCTTTCCAGTAAACGATATAGACTCCCCTTATGCATCCTTAGGTAATCAGCAGCTTCTTTCAAGGTTAATAATTTGACCTTATGATTTGCTTCCATTATGTACACCCTTCCATGTTATTATGTATCAATATATTTAAAGAAAAAATTAAGGGCTTAATTGAGAAATATTTAACATATGAAAATAAAAAATTTTTACCTGTTTTTATACTGCAATAAAATATTTCACATTAGATTTTAAATACAAAATTTGTTGCAAATTATCTAAAATAATAAACAAACTTTATCAATCTTTAATATTCTTTTACAACATTAATATAAAAGTTTGTGAAGAAATTGTCAATAAAATATTTAATTTTGTTGAAAAATGTGGTAGTACTCAATTCACCATTTTATGGATGAATAACACTAAAAAGAAAAGTAATATGCCAGAAATTACATCCACCACATAGTGATATTGTAAATAAACTGTAGAAATTATTAGTAAAACAATGACGGGTAACGTCCAGTAAAATAAGGTTCGATAATACCGATACGCTAAATATGAAAATATCATGGCCACCGTCACATGGCCACTCGGGAAGGCGTCCCACTGAATGTTCTCAAGTCCGTTTAATGTGGAACTGATTATTTCATATAATCCATAACCTTTTAGTGGGACATCATGTAAATGAGCAAGAAAAAAGCGGGGTCCCAAAGCCGGAAATATAACGTATCCGATATAAGATAAATAAAAAGCAGAGAAAATTAAGAACGCCGAACAATTAAACTGCGACATTTTATTGTGTTTATAAAGTGGGACCAAAATTAGTAATGGTAAAAAATAAAAAGTTGTATAGCAAATTTGCATTATTTCGGTTAACAGCGGATGATAAAACTGTTGTACCCAAACAGTTGGATACGTTCCGGTAATCAATAAATCAAGCTGTATTAGCTGCTGATCAATATTACCAGGATGAATCGCCGGGACAAAATAATGTAATACCGTAAAGAAAAAAGGCAGGAAAAAAGCCGGATACCAGTGCCTTAAAAATAGAGGTAATTTATAACTGGGTGAAATTCCAATTAATAGAAATACTAAAATCAGTCCAAGAATATGAAAAATTAGGAATACATTTGCCGAAGCTATTTTATTATAGAAAATAAGAATTAGCACCGTCCAGGTAAACAGATACCCCAGCGTCAGCCAATCGTAAGAATTGAACTCATTGAAGTTAATAATCTTACTCTTTTTCACACTTATCGTCTCATCGAAGTTCAAAATTTTAAGTATTTAAATTAAATTTAATCATTAAGCATGAGATCAACTTATTTAATAAATATACGTGTTTTTTTGAAATGAAGTCTAATCATAATTTTATACTTATAATTTACTATTTTTACATTTTGCGTAACAAAGGAACGATCATTCTGATCTTTCTCGCCGCCTCGCGATGAAATGCTTAATTTTTTACTGAAACATGTGGATTATTGAGAATATAAAAACGCCATAGATTTTCAGTTGCCGATTTTATTCCCACCCGTCTGGCGGCAACAATATCTTTTTCTTGAATGTTGTCACCCTCTGCAACAAATAGCGTATCATACAGAAGATCAGCCTGATTGAAGACTTTATCAATTGCGAATGCCTGGCACAGTTTGCCCGGACCAGAGGCCAGTTCCGTGATTTTAGTCTTGTCTCGTAATTTGCGCATGGCATTAATTCCATGCATAGGTTCAATTGCACGAATTAATACGGCTGCCGGAATACCTTCAGGTTCCGTAACAAAGTTTAAACAGTTATATTTACCGTATATAAAATAAACATACGCAAAACCGGGTGGTCCAAACATTACCGCATTCCGAGACGTTTTACCGCCCGCCGCATGACTCGCCGCGTCATCAGACCCACAATAAGCCTCTGTTTCCACAATCCGGCCGGTTAAATTAACACCTTCGTACTTACGGACAAGTAGTTTGCCCAGCAATAGTTGTGCGACTTTAAGAGTGGGTTGACGATAAAACCGCCGACTTAATTTATGGTAATTTATTTCTGGATTTTTCAAATTCCGGAAACACATAAAGCATGATTAAAATATAGCCCAATTTATTCATTAAATAACCGTCCCGTCCGGTATTACTGCGTTCTTTGGTACAATAATTATTCCATCACAAATCACATAGTTCTCATTGTTCTCTTCGGAAACGCCCTTGTGATTCACCAATTTAACCCCATTTCCGATTTTGGCATTTTTATCAATAATTGCATTTCGTATTTCGCAATTCTCTCCTATACCGATGTCCGGAATATTTTCCTGGCGATTTTGAGCTTTTTGCTGGTCTGTTTCGAATAGATCGGCACCCATTAAAATTGTGCGATCGATGGTAGAATTTTCACCCACACGAGAGCGTATACCAATAATGGTATTATTGATATTCGAACGATTGATAATACTCCCCTCGCATAAAATGGAATTATTAACTTCGGATGAGAGAATTTTGGAACCGGGAAGAAAACGTCCGTGCGTAAAAATTGGTTTATCCTCATCATAAAAATTGAAACGGGGTAAACCTTGAGTTAATTCCATATGCGCTTCAAAGAAGCTTTGAATTGTTCCAATATCTTCCCAATATCCGTCAAAAAAGTAACCGTAAACTTGTTTTTTATTTATATTGTACGGAATAACTTCTTTGCCAAAATCTTCGAACTTGGTGTCCTCCAGTAGTTCATTTAAAGCGTCCCAATTAAATAAGTAAACGCCCATTGAAGCCAAATGAGTTCTTCCCTTGGCTTCCAAACCAAAATCTTGAAATACCTTTTCCGGGATCACCATTTGATCCAGATCTTTCTCTTCTTTCGGTTTTTCGAAAAACTTTACAATCTTTCCCGTTTTATTTACCTTCATGGTTCCAAACTCAGGCGCCTGTTCGTAGGTTACCGGATATACCGAAACACTAATATCTCCACCTTTTTTTAAATGAAAATTTATAAATTTTTGATAATCCATTCGGTATAGGTGATCTCCTGAGAGAATAAGTACCAGATCACCTTCTCGCCGAATAAACCTTAGATTTTGCCGAACTGCATCAGCTGTTCCCTGGTACCAGTTACGGTTTTCCAATGTCTGTTCTGCGGATAGAATAGTGATATAATCTTTACTGAAAGCATCAAAACGATAGGTCAAAAAAATGTGGCGGTGGAGAGATTCTGCAGCAAATTGGGTTAAAATAAATATCTTTCGAAGGTCCGAATGAATACAATTACTGATGGGAATATCAATCAATCGAAATTTGCCTCCGATAGGAACAGCCGGTTTACTGCGTTTTTGAGTAAGCGGATAAAGCCGGCTTCCCTGACCCCCTGCTAAAATGATAGTAACGACATCAGCCATAGCCTTCTCCTCTGGTTAAGGAATCATTGCATACACTAATCAAAGAACCTCACACAACTTAATAAAAATTAATAGTTTTTAAAAGTATATTTTCGCCAAGATAAGTCTATTTTCAAAAAATTTCGTAATTCGAAAAACTTAGTAGTCGGTGGAACCTAATGTATTGCGAAGCGCATTCCGAAGCGATTTCGATTCAAACAGATTAACCTTTCGATTAATTCCCTGATTAAGCATTGAAACAAACTGCCTGATCTTATGAAATTTCCAGTATGCTTCTTCCGTTCTGTACATCGGATAGCCTGTCTTATTTGTAAGTAACGGATCGGCATTTTCCGGGAAAAGTCCTCTTTCTATTGCTCTTTGATAGTCCACAGTACCCGGAATGGGTGAAAATGAAGCTAAAATTACTTTGATTCCCAGTGAATTGACAAACAAAATACTCTGATATACCTCTTCAAATGATTGATCGGGCAGCCCCATCATCACATATGCTTCCAGTTTTTTTCTCTCGAAACCGGCTTTTTGTAGAAAGATAACCGCCTGTTCCAAATCTCCAGGGGTAACCTTATTGTACATGTCGAGTTGTCGCTGGGGATTGACAGTTTCAAAACTCATTCGAATGGTTTTAAACCCGGAATCAAAAAATAACTGAGCCAACTCTTCATCAATTTGTTTTGCATGCAAACCATTGGGGGTGTGAAATCTTAATTTCAATTTTTCTCTGCTTAATGTTCTCAAAATTGGTTTTAGGCGTTGATTCTTATTAAGCAATAAGGCATCGTCATAAAATGCAACGTCTCTTACTTTCAGTTTTTGGGTTTGACGTAAAATTTCATCTGTTACACAATCGGGCTGTCTTTGTGCATACTTTCCACTGATTTTATCAGTGGCACAAAACGTGCAATGATAGGGGCATCCCCGGGAGGTCATGACCACCAGATAATCCAGCTTATTATACAGATCAAAAGCAGGATGAGGAAAATCGTCCAGCACTTTTGGTTGTTCATTCCTGGCAGGAGCATTTGATAAAATTTCTGACAACAAATTTTCGCATTGAATTTCCCCCGATCCCTCAATTATATAATCCGGTTGTAAAACATTTCTGGCATGATCAGCCACGAGTGTTGCATAAATTCCACCAAGTATGATCGGAACACCAGGGAAAATTTCTCGCACAATTTCAATCACTCGCTTCGGCCCTAAGTACCAATAGGTCATAAAAGAAGTCACCAAAATGGCATCCGGTTTCTGCAACTTTTTTAATTCTTCAATAAAGATATTTTCAGGCAGACCGTATCGTGCAAAATGCCGAGGAACAAAATTTAATACCCTGGGTTTCTGCATTTTTTCCCGGAAAAAGGGTCCGGTTCCATAACGCTTCATTTTGGGATTTTGCCTCTTCTGTCGCTCTAAAAGCTTAGGATGATATTTATCCAAGCAATCGATGAAATTAATTTCATACCCTACACTTCGGAGATAGGACAGAACATACAGTAATCCAATTGGCTTACTCCAAAGATCAAAAGCGGAGAAATCATAAATCCAGGGATTAATTCCAAGTATGCGTGGACTTTTTTTCATAACCGATTCTTTTCTTTTCAAAGACGGTTAAAAGTAGAAAGCATTTACCCCAAATTCAATTATTTTCAAATAAACTGTTAAAATCAATTTTTTAAATTATAATGATTATGCTCTTAGCTCAGCAAAATGCACATTTATATATTTTCCTGTCATTATTATTCAACGCCGAGTTCCGCAGAGAAGACTGTTTGTCAAACTGTCTTTCACGCTTTTGTTTAGTTCTTGTTATTTATAAGCTTGAAGTTAATCATTTCATTTAACTCAGCGTTCTCTGCGCTCTCTCACATAGTGACCACTGCCGTGGTGCGATAAGTAATAAACAAAATGGATTTCTAACAATTTTTATTAGTAAAGCTGAG